>JAGLHQ010000087.1 GCA_023143375.1 Planctomycetota bacterium | reverse complement strand
GTTTTGGGCCCGGGTGCTTTTGTATAGCCCGTGTTGTGTTTGTTCCCCTGAAACATAGGCCAGTCAGCCTCCATGTCCCCTCCTTTGGGGAAGCCTGCGGGGTCTCCGGTAAATGGTTTATAAATTGGACCGTCTTCTTTTAAGGTTCGGAAAATTTCTTCCATCACCTTATAGCCGTCATCGACCACTTTGCAAATGCTCTGGAGAGCTTTTTCTTTCGCTGGTCCGTTACCGCGATAGATTTTCCATTGCAACTGATAATAGGCTTTGTCTATATCAAAGAACGGATGCGTATCGGCACTTTGTTGCTGGGCGATTCCCAGCCAGTTAAACAAAAGAAGCCCTCGCTTACGATAATTCTCTGCCGTCGTTGGGGAATCTTTCACCGCGGTACGCACACGATCAATATCGTCACTCCCGCTTGGATAAAATTTAGCGATGCTTGATTCTTTCACCTCAGCCTCCTTGTGGTCAATATCGGGACTCCCGCTGGAATACGCTTCAGTGCAACTGCAAAGCTGTGGCAGCATGAATATAACAAGCAATAGCTGAAATTTTCTATTTAAACGTTTAGCAAACATAATTTGATCCTTTCGACATATGTAAATTTAATTGCGAAGTCCTTTAAGCAACTTTTCATTCCACTTGCGCGCATTTGGCCAGTCTTTACCTTTAACCTGAAACTGAGAACACGTTTTCAGGATCATCTTCAACCAACGATCATTCCTCCATGTGTGTAAATCAAGAGGATCTACGTATCCGTGCATCTGGACAAACTCAGACGTCGTCATGAGACTGCAACGAATTGCGTCAGCATTGGAGCGAGTTTCCATTAGCCACTTAACCCAATGCTTCAACTCATCCTCTTGAGGGTCTCGCCCCAGCATCTCAACGAAGGCCATCTTAACCGCTGCCCCGGCCTCTTCTTCGGGATAGGGTTGATCTCTATACCCAAGCAGGTTCCGGGAGTCTTTAGGTGTCCGCCTGGCCCGCAAAAGCACTGTCAGGCTTTTTTTTATAGGAACAAACTCACTCTGGATACGGCTGTTGCCAATAGTGGCTGGGTTGTACATAAATGCCATTGGTGCATCGGGAGGCTTGCCGGGCAAGCCATCTCCCAATCCCGAATATATCGCGTCGCTGGTGTTTCCGGTGATCTCAAAACCGTCGATCCCATTGGCTGCGTAACCGTAGCCGCCTGCCGCACCGCTGATGTGATTATTCCGGACAGTTGCTCCCTGAAGCGTTGTTCCCATCAGAAATTGAGCCCACGTTGCTCCACCCATCGGAAGCCCGACGTGCACGCGGCCGCCCATTGCAAGGATCAGGTTGTCCTCGACGACCACCCCGCGATAATCGTAAGTTCGTTTTTTTGCATCCAACTCATAGTAGCCGAACGGATCGATCAGAGCTATCCCTCCCAGCATCTCGCGGGAAATCGCAACGATGACATTGCCTTTCACCTTGGTACCAGGGGCTCCCTGTACCATGACTCCATCGTCCGAAACATCGTAGATAAGGTTGTTTACGATAGTTGTCTCTCGGCTCGCTGTAGATATCCCGTCTCCCCATCCGAATGGTTTCTCACCCAAAGATCGCCCATTGCCGCGGACATCTGCCCCGGAGGAAAATACGATGTTGTCTTTGATAAGTATCCCACGTCCACCCTCACTAATATGGATCGCCGCCCAACCGCCGGCGCTCCGGCTGCCGATGACAATGCAATTGCGGACTTGCTGGTCAATACCCCCTTCGCCTCCAAACGACAGCATCGGCTCCTTTGTCAATACCCCCTCCGGATGCCTGAAACCTTGCCGGTTCCCATCCAATATCAATTTCCTAAGGCTTGCTCCGCCTATCCCTTTCGCCTCGATCAGCGTTCCTTGCGATCCTTCCCTATGCACAATACGCGCATATTCCGAAGCCGTCCGGGCTCCGACAGTCTCTATTCGTTGCCCGGCTTTCCGGAATTTCAAGCTCTCGCTTACCTCGATCACTTGCCCGGGCCGCAGGGAAATGTCTTTGCCTTGATCCAATTGCGATTGCAAAGTCCTTCCGTCGGTTACCATCTGCCCGAAACATACCATTGACAACAACAGTGTCAGCATACTGCACAGTTTTCGCATCTTTTTCATAACTCTATTTCCACGCATTTCCATGTTATTGCATATTGATGACACTTATAACGCTTACCATTTCTCTTTTACAGAAGAGGCTCCCAACTATTTGCCGGCAAACGGCTGCAAAATATTTTTCTTCAAAGCCGCCGTAGCTTCGGCTACATTACCTTGTTCGATCGCATTGACAATCTGCTTATGCTCAAAGTAGCTTTCGGTCAGAAGTCTATGTCGGGAATACGGCAGACGCAATCCGCCAAGCAGCGGCAGCCATATCGATTCCAGTCCAACGTGTCTGCACTGACGCAAAAACAGACGGTGAAACTGCAGATCCAACTGAACCACCGCCGGCATCTCACCATCCTCACAGGCCAGCTTGAAGAGTCGCAGGTTCTGACGAATTTTATCAAAAAACTCATTCGGCCGATTCGCGATCAATTCCGAAATCGCAAAACTCTCAAGGTCAAAACGCATCTTAGCTATAACAGGGACCAATTTTTCATCCCAAACTTCTCCAACCCGCACACCCCGGTTGGGAACCGACTCGAGCAAACCTTCCTGTGAGAGTTGAAGCAAGGCATCCCGAATAGGGCCTCGACTAACCTTAAAACGTTCCGCTAAAGGAATCTCACGCAGCGCCTCGCCTGCCTTAAATTTGCCCAGCAGAATTTCTTCCCTCAACCGGTCGGTAACCTGTTCTCTAACGCTTCGATATTCCATTTTTCCATATCCTTTAATGATTCTATTGTTTAACCGCCTTCAATTCTGAACTATAATTTTCCAACGCCTACTTTATGTACTAATTAACCGCATCCCAGCCGCCGTCAGCTAGCGGAACAGGTTCTGAATCTACGCCCCACTTGCTCGGCTCAGGCCCCATCTCAAACTCCAACGTTCCACCGCTCATGATCGCTTTATGAGTTATCCACACATTGTCCATGGGTTGTCCGTTCAAACGAACCGACTGAATATAGATATTGTCTTTTGATAATCCATGCGTCTTGATCTTGAACTGTTTCCCGTTTTCCAGATTAATCGTAAAACTCTCAAGCAAGGGAGAACCGATCAGGTAAATTCCTCCGCAAGGATTGACCGGATAGAATCCCATAGCGCTCATTACATACCACGCCGACATCTGCCCTGCGTCTTCATTGCCTATGTAACCAGCCGGCTCAGCCGGATAAAATTCCTTCGCGATCTGGTGAATCTTCTCCTGTGTTTTCCAGGGTTGCCCAACATAATTATAGAGGTATGCCACATGGTGACAGGGCTCGTTCCCATGTGCATAATCACCGATTAATCCGGAAACATCACCCACCGCCGTTCCGTCATCGTTCGGGGGTAAGGTAAACAATGTATCCAGACGTTTAGCAAATTTCTCTTTCCCGCCGACCAATTCGATCAAACCGTATACATCGTGGGGCACAAAGAACAAATACTGCCACGCATTGCCTTCCGTAAACTCTCGGTCTTTATGATCTTCACGGTGATACGCTCGTGGCAAAAATGGTTTGTAAAACGATCCATCCGATAGCTTGCCTCTGAAGAATTTTGTTTGTCCGTCCCATACATTGCGATAGTTCTGTCCCCTTGCCTGATAATCAGCCGCGACTTTCTTTTTACCCATGCTCTCAGCTATCAGGCTGACGGTCCAATCGTCATAGGCATGTTCCAAAGTCAGAGAAGTGCCCGCACGAGTCAACTCATCCGGGAAATACCCAAGCTTCATATAATGTTGCTGGCCGTACCATTGGGGGTAATGTTTAAACTTCATCAATGGGGCGCCAGGTTGCGTCGTGGTCTCCAATAGCGCCTGCAAGACCTGCCCTCTCGGTGCGTCAACCAGTCCTTTCATCCAGGCATCTACAACCACTGGCACGCCGTGGTATCCGATCATGCAGAAGTTTTCGTTATGATGCATCGACCACGTCGGCAGCATGTTGAATGCACTCTGTGATTGATGCGCCAGCATAGACTTTATGAGATCACCGGTTCGTTTCTGCTGGATTATCGTATAGAGAGGATGCGCCGCCCGAAAGGTGTCCCAAAGGGAAAACACCGTATAGTTCGTAAATCCGGAAGCCTTGTGAATCTCTTTGTCTATCCCCCTGTACTGCCCATTGACGTCCTGATGGATATCCGGGTGTATCATTGTATGGTAGAGCGCCGAATAGAAAACTTCCAAATCTTTTTCTGGACCATCAGCAACGATCTTTCCCAGTTCGCGAGCCCATTTATTTTTCGCTGCTTGCTTTACCTTTTCAAAGTCCCAATGAGGCACTTCGGTTTCCAGGTTTTCCAACGCATTCCGCATGGAAACGCCTGACACAGAAATCTTAGCCAGCAAGGGCTTACTGGAACCGGAAGAAAACTTAAAAGCGATCTTCAGTTTCGACGACGCTCTTTCCGGAATGTTCGGGTATTCCAGGTTGCGGACACCGTCCCGAATAACATACTCGGCGATGGGCTCGGAAAACTTCAATGCGAAGTGCATAAACCGGCTGCTTGCCCACCAGGTATCCGTAATTCTGTACCCGGTCACCGTGTAAGGATCGACAACCCGAACATAAGCATGTCTTACCGAATCGCCACTGCCGGCGATGTGGTGCTCAATATCCATGATCACCTGACGATTTTTATCCTTTGGAAATGTGTACCGATGCATCGCTACACGTTCTGTAGCGGTCAATTCGACATTGATGTCATAATCCAACAGCCTTACCTGATAATAGCCCGCAGTAGCTGTCTCATCTTCATGGGAAAATCTCGAACGGTAACCGGTTTCCGGTTTCTTTTCCTGTCCCGCTTGGAACTGGATCTTGCCCGTAGTTGGCATCAGCATAAAATCACCCCATTCGATCAGCCCGGTGCCGCTTAGGTGTGTCTGGCTAAACCCCAGGATAGTTGGCTTGTCATAGTGATAACCGGAAGCGGCATGCCATCCACGGATCGAACAATCCGGGCCCGGAGCAACCGCCCCAAACGGAACCGTTGCCGAAGGAAAGGTGTGCCCGTTATAACCGGTGCCAATGAATAAATTCAGGTTGTCGACACCATTTCCAGCCGGCGATGCCTGCAAATCTCCGCTCCGGGTAGCCGCTGTCGAGCACCCAACGATAAACAAAGCAAAAGCCGCTCCGAGCACCGCATATTTCATATTACGTTTTTTAAACATTCCACATCCCTATCCATTTTTTCAAAAAAATTCTACTCGCCATTCCTTGACGATATCAATACTATTTATTACTCTCTTCATTTTTTATAATGAACAGAATGACTTATGCGGCATTTAGCACCGGCCTTGTTTATGAACAACTCTTCGTCGGTATGTTTATTCTTGATTAACGTACCGATCAGACTTGCTTTTATGATTCCTTCACCAAAATATCCATATAGTCCCGAGAGTTCGGGTTTACTGGTAAGCCAGTCGCCGGGCGCTAAATGGAAACTTGTGGCGATCGCCGTTAATTTTCCACCCGTCTGCTTGATCCCATATTCCTGTCCGGGCGTTCTAAAATTCATCTGCAGAAAGTAAAAATCACCGCTTTTCATTTCAATACCGCAGTCCACGCCGGGGTCGTATCCCCACATAAGAAGATTATAAAACTCAGCCCTTCCCTTGATGTTTTCCCCTATATCCAGATAACGCTTCCTGTTTTTTGATCCCATACTGACTATCTGGAAATTGATAAACTTTGCATTGGTACCGATATCGTCGAAACGCAGGGATGTTTCACTTTCGTCCGTTCCATTGCCGACAAAGATACCGTTAGCTCCGCCATGTTCAGGATTATTAATAAATTTCGTGCCGGTTTTGGAGCCAAACGAAAACATGTGCAGTGTATGCTCCTGTTGTGTGTATCCGAATACATACCCAGTCAGTGTATCTATTAAATTGTCACGCAATGTGTCACAGTCTTCTTGCCGATCGGGATACTTTGACCATGCCCAGAAAGAAGGATTCCAATGGGTACTTTTTATATAACCTTTACCAAAACATTTATCAACATAGAGCCCGGTTTTGAATACGGTACCACATAGAAAGTCTATTCGGTGCCCAGTACTGTCATAGGTGCCGAAATCAGCTCCTTTATAAGAGTTGGCCAGCACCACATCTTTGACCCGTACATTTTTCCCCATAGACTGTATCGTCCAGGGGAATTCGGTGAACTTACCGTTCGTTACATAATCACTCCACTTTTGTTCCGGATAATAAATAGAAACTCCTCTTAATGATGCACCGCTCTTCAGTCGGATAAGTGGAGTTCCTTTTTCCTCGCCCTTTCCGGCAAAAGCGAACAGTTCGCTGCCCTCAATGCCCCTCTTGAGATAGCTATCGGATGTATGATGTGTCATATCAAACACACCTCGCAGTTCGATCTTTTCCGGCACGACAAGACCCGTCCTCAACACATACTTCCCGGCTGGAACGTAAACCGTCCCCCCACCTTTTTCCGCTGCGGTATCCAGTGCCTTTTGAAAAGCCCGGCTGTCGTCATGTATACTGTCTCCCCTGGCACCAAAATCCCGGACATTATAAAGGGCCTTATTTTCAGGTTTATAGATCGCTTCCGGAAATTCAAATTCGGATATATCACAAAGTTTTATATCCAGCTCGTTATGATCTATCACAATATCCGCAGACTCGGGGGCTTCATTCCTAATGTCGGGAGAACCGGAAAAGATATTGCCGAGGATACCTGCGCTGACCAGCTTTTCTCCAAATTTTATATGTTTGCCGGGCTGTAAAAAATTGCATTTGATAACTTCAATTGTACCCGCTTCAGCGCATACTGCATACCCGTCATTGTTCCAGCCTTTAAAACTACAGCCCGAGAAAGTTATCCGTCCCTTTTTCCCCCGGGTCAAAACACAATATTTAAAACGTCCATCAAACGTAATATTTGTAAACTGGCTTATAGAACCGAAATCAGCGGCTGCTTTAATACCGATGGCATTTTTAAGCTTAGAACTAATGTGCACATCTGTGCTTGACCAGCCCTGATGGTTATTGTTCCCAAGTTGCATCCCGATAAAATTATCCTTAAGCCGTAACTTGACCCAACCGCCGTTAGGCCCCGGCTTATCTTTCTTAACCAGAGACGGACCGGTCACGATACCGGTATGAAAACCTTCAATATGCCAGTCGTACATCCACACCCAGTCATAATGAGTGATCATCGCCCCGATCGATTCTTTCAACAGGAACCTCTTTAGGGCAACCTGCTCGGCAGGCGTCACCGGAGAACCGTCAAGCCCAGATTCGATCCAGTATTTAGGACTCATATAAACCTTATGAAGCCGCGGGCAATCATAGGCCTGATCCCTGACAAAACCGATGTGCAAGGCGGTCATAAATAAGTTCGTAACGGTAAGAAACTGGTTTGCTTCCGGCCCGATCACGATACCTTTCCATGCATTATAGATCGTTACATTCTCCAGACT
>JAGLHQ010000086.1 GCA_023143375.1 Planctomycetota bacterium | reverse complement strand
AAAAAAGCAGATTCACCATGAAGGATATAAAGAAAAGATAAAAGCGAATTTTTGACAGGATAACAGGATTACAGGAGTAGAACTGGGGCTTAAAGAAGAGAAAAGCTATTTTAGACAGGATTACAGGAAGAAAAGGATCTTAAAGAAGTAAAAGACAAAAGCAGATTTTTAGATGGGATCGACAGGAAAAAAGCAGATTCACCATGAAGGACATAAAGAAAAGATAAAAGCGAATTTTTGACAGGATAACAGGATTACAGGATTAGAACTGGGGCTTAAAGAAGAGAAAAGCTATTTTAGACAGGATTACAGGAAAGAAAAGGGTCTTAAAGAAGTAAAAGATAAAAGCAGATTTTTAGATGGGATCGACAGGAAAAAAACTGATTTACAGCAAAGGGCGCGATCCGCCGTCGCCAAGGCTATGTCGGGACAGGAGGTCGCGTAGAAAAGAGGGGAAAGAAACCGCGGATTTTTTCAAAGATTATTTACTCTTTTTTGGTTGTAATTTTACGGAAGTGGTGGTAGGTTGGTTTCGTAGTGAAATGGAGTAGGAAATGAAAAGTTGAAAGGAATTAAATATGGCTAAGAAAAAGATATGCTTTGTAATATCACCAATAGGTGACGAAGAGTCGGATATACGAAAACGATCTGATCAAATTTTGAAGCATGTAATTGAGCCACCAACAAATGAATGCGGATATGAAGCTATTCGTGCAGACAAAATTGATAAACCCGGCATGATAACAAGCCAAGTTATTCAGCATATAGTAGATGACCCACTTGTCATAGCTGATTTGACAGGAAGTAACCCTAATGTATTTTATGAACTCGCTATCCGGCACGCAATACGAAAGCCTTTTATACAAATCATAAAGAAGGGAGAGAGGATTCCTTTTGATGTGGCTGGGGCAAGAACGATTAATGTAGATCACCACGACCTTGATAGCGTGGGTGAAGCTAAGAAGGAGATAGTAAGCCAAATCAAGTCTCTAGAACAAGATGCTAATGATATTGAGACACCTATTTCTGTATCGTTAGACCTTCAGATTTTACGCCAAAGTAGTGATCCAGAACATCGGTCACTAGCAGATATTATGTCCGCCCTAACCGAACTACCCTCCCGAATTGAAGGAAGGCTTTCTGAAAACATGATGCCTACGGAAGGAAGGTTTTCTAATCAAAAAGAATCCTCGAGTCGAAGAAAACGAACATTATCTCCTATGTTTTTTGATCATATGATACACATGAGTAGGGGTGAACCACTTGAGATACTCGTTTTCGCCAGTTTGCTTCGTGATGATGCCCCATGGTTGCACGAACTCGCGATGGAAGCATTCAGAGCACTAACGTCAGGTACACAGAAAGCGGTAGAACAAATCAGACGATCAGTAAAATTGCTTGCTAATCCTCCTATGAGTAATTCTATGTTTCACGAGCTTGGAATGGTTGATAGTGAGGAAATGCACTTAATCGTAATGGAAGGCCCCCGGATACTTTATCGAATGATTACGATGTGTTTGGAAAGGAAAGGGCATTAAATAGAGTGCAGATAACGAAAAATCACTGAAAAGGAGAAACTATGGCAGATCCAAGAGCATTTATCAGTTTTGATATTGATCACAACGCAACGGAGAAAACACTTTTTGCAGGACAATCTAAAAATTCAAATACACCATTTTCTGTTGAAGACTGGTCGGCCAAATCTTCAATGCCACAGTCGGAATGGGAAGAGATTGTTGAAGGGAAAATCAATAAGTGCAATATGCTCATAGTCCTTGTTGGTGAATATATGGCCAGTGCAACGGGGGTTTTTAAGGAAATCAAAATGGCTAAAGATCAAGATGTGCCAGTGTTTGGCGTTTATGTAGGTGATGCCGATAGCAAGAGTAATTTGCCGACAGGACTAGCACGCAATAGGACAATTGCGTGGAGTTGGGATTCAATTGCAAGTGCAATTGATCAGGTTATGGGAGAAGGAAAAAACGAATAGGAGTATCTAATGAGAAGAGCCCTTGTTGTAGGAATCAATGATTATTCCAATTTCCCCTTGAATGGGTGCGTTAATGATGCTAATGCAATTGCAAATGTTTTGGAAACACATGGCGATGGCTCCCCTAATTTTAGCACTAGACTTTTAACTTCTCCGGCGGAAACGATTGACAGGGCGTCTCTCAGAAAAAATATTGAATCGCTTTTTGCAGGTGAATCTGATATTGCATTATTCTATTTTTCTGGGCATGGTTTAGTGAAAAGTACTGGTGGCTATATAGTTACAACAGATTTCAAGAAATATGATGAAGGCGTAGCTATGGATGAAATCTTGAATCTGGCCAACCAGTCAAAGGCGAAAGATAAAGTTATTATTTTAGATTGCTGTTATTCGGGAGCCTTTGGTTCACCACGTCTTACAGGAGGTGTAATTGCACAACTTTCCGAAGGGCTTTCCGCGCTAACTGCAAGTAGAGATTGTGAGACATCAATTGAAAAGTGCGGTTCTGGCATTTTCACTTCTTTGGTTGTTGATGCACTTCAGGGTGGCGCGGCAGATTTGCGAGGACATATTACACCTGGGAGCATATATTCTTACGTTGATCAGGCTTTAGGTGCTTGGGATCAAAGACCAATTTTCAAAACTAATGTTACAAGATTTACATCGTTAAGAATGATTGATCCGCCTGTTCCGCTTTCGACGCTAAGAAAGCTTACTGTTTATTTTCCTAGTCCAGAGGAGCAATATGAGCTTGATCCATCTTATGAATTCACATCAGATAATCCTATTGACGCTAATGTTGAAATTCTGAAGAATTTACAAAAATTTGAGAGCGTTGGTTTAGTTAAACCTGTTGACGAAGAACATATGTATTTTGCGGCGATGAAGTCAAAATCATGTCGTTTAACGGCTCTTGGATACCAATATTGGCGGTTAGTTGAAGAACAAAGGATTTGAGATGACAGAGAATAACGAAAAAGACTCTCAGGGTAATGATGCATCGGAGTCTGAGGCTTATAAAGTGTTTTTAGATCATAGGCAGACGCTAATAGAGTCTAGGTTTCAAATAAGCATTGGACTTGATAAAGCGATTCTCACTTTGTCCGCAGGTGCGCTGGCGATATCAATGACATTTATAACTGATATTATTAAAACACCTACAAGCATTTGGCAATTGATTACGGCATGGTTTCTTTTTGGCGTTGCTATAGCTTCTGACTTATTGTCAATTTATTTTTGCCAAATGGCTTATGGGAAGGGAATAAAAAATCTGGATGCCAATTATAGTGAGCAAACATCAACGCATAACAAAAATAATTGGTCTATCGTGACAAGAGTAGGGGCTGTGGTTTCTATATTTACATTTATACTAGGATTGCTTTTTTTAGGCCTTTTTATAAGGATTAATTTGAATAATTGTTTAGGAGACAAAAATGAGTCAACCAAAACCACAACAACCCAAACAGCCGCCCAAACAGCCATCAAGGCCGAAACCATGCAGAGAAAGACAGACTCCCAAAGCAGTACCACCTCCGTCTCCACCACCAACACAAAGAAAACCAAGTGATAAATGACAGGGGCCTCGTTTAGGGGCTTTTAATTTATAATTTATTGTCGATTAATTATTATTGTGGTGGAATGTCGCCACCTAAGGCGTAAATTTCGGCGACGCTGATCTGCGGGTCCCTCGTCGCTGCGCTCTGTCGGGATGACGTGTGTTGTTTGTTGTGTTGGGCAAGTTTTGATCGTGGAAATGTAGATTCCCGCTTTCGCGGGAATGACAATACGGAAAGATTTGCGAACCCCCTCAAAAATTTGAGGGGGCTAACCGGTTGATTTATTTCGTGGATATGATAGACTGGGAATCTCATGGCGAAGTGAAATGGCAAATTCCAGTTATTACGGAGGAAGTTATGAAAAGCTGCTTAACGATCACAATTCTCTTATTCTGCATGGCGTTACCAGCCGGCGCCGCCGATGAAAGAGCATCTCAAAACAACGACCGAGCAAAAAAGATACTAAAACGTTTTCCCGATGCGGACCTTAACGGCGACGGGATACTTACAAGGGAAGAATTCCGGGAATACAAGGCAAAAAACAAGCGTCCGTCACAGGGCAACAGATCGCCAAAACAGCAGCAAACGAAGTTTGAATCTGCAAGGAACGTTGCGTACGGTAATCATGACAAGCAAACCCTCGATGTCTACTGGAACAAGGAACTTAAAAATGCGCCGATCGTGATCAATATCCATGGGGGTGGCTGGAAAAATGGGGACAAGGCCGGTTTTGGCAACCCAAAGAACCAGGACTTCTTCATCGGCAAGTTCGGCTGTGTGCTGGTATCGCCGAATTACCGGCTGACCGGCGATCTGGTCCCGAACGGCGACCGTGACGATAAGTCTTTGGTTGCAAAAGGCGCTTTTGACGGAATGATCGTCGATGTGTTCTCGGCTGTTGCATTCGTCCAAAAGAATGCGAAAAAATATGGCGGCGATCCGAAGCGGATCATTGTTTGTGGTACGTCGGCTGGTGCTCACTTAAGCGCTGCGCTGGCTTATTGCGGCGGACACGACTGGCTGAAAGATACGCCGTATGCGGGGACGAAGTTGAATATCATCGGATGGTATGGAGACAGCGGTCCCCTGGACAAATCGGTTAACAAGCAGATCCCGTTCCCTTCCTACGGGGCCCCAATCGATACGGTCAAAAAGGATGGGCCGCCGGCACTTATGGTCATCGGTACGGGAGACAAAATTGTCCCGGTCGCCAACGCGTACAACTTTCAGGCCAAATGCAACAAGCTGGGTGTCTGGAACCAGATCGTTGAGATGAAAGACGGGCCGCACGCGGTGGGGCGAGCAGTGATCGGGACGAATCCGGAAGTGATCCCTGTGTTCGATGCTTTTATGAAATGGATCATCGGTACGGGCTCCGAACCCGGATCGGGGAAGGTACACAGGTTTAACATACTGCCGCGGTGAGAATAAAATGGGATAAAAGGCCTTAGAATGTTACTACCTATGGCGTGAATCGGCGGCTTAAATTCATCCTTGCAGTCTGAGGTTGGTTTGGTACAATCCACAGTATTGCAGGAGAAAGATATGTTTTTTGGCTGTGTTAACTGGAAAAGTCGAATAATTGTTTTGGCGGTAGTGATTGCTGTGACCGTTTTTTTGAATTCATGCAGCAGCGATCTGGCACAGCAAAGCGGGGGCGATGCGGCTGTTAAGGTTTTGATCGTTACCGGCGGGCATGATTTCGATCGGGGGAGTTTTTTTGGGATGTTCGACAGTTTTGCAAACGTCGACTATGTGGAGGCTCAGCAAAAAGACGACAGCGAAATATTTGAGTACACATCGAATGTCGACCCTTACGATGTTATAGTATTGTATAACATGAGCCAGAAAATATCTGAAAAGCGGCAAAAGAACTTCATCGATATTTTAAACAAGGGCAAAGGGCTTGTCGTTCTGCACCATGCAGTGTGTGCGTTTGACAACTGGCGGGAATATGAAAAGATCACGGGGGCGAGGTTTTTTCATAATGAAAGTGTCCGGGACGGTAAGACTTATAAAAGATCGATCTTTAAGGATGGCATCGATATGAAAGTAAGAGTCTCGGCAAAACAGCATCCTGTTACACGGGGGCTGAAAGATTTTGTTATTCATGACGAGAGTTATAAAGGTTGTTATTTTGCAGACGATAACACTGTTTTGCTGACAACGGACGAGGGGACGAGCGATAAAACTATCGGCTGGGTGAGAAAGTATGGGCGGTCGAGAGTTTGTTTTATCCAGTCGGGGCACGGCCCGAGCGCTTATGAGAATGAAAGCTACCGGAAGCTGGTGTCGCAAGCGATAAGATGGAGTGCTGAAATTAATTAAATAGGGAGGCAGCGATGTCCGGCGGAAGAAATCTAAAACAGTATTTGCTTAACAGTGTATTTTTATTGTTTGCCGTTTTGTTGTTGAGTTCGTGCAATGAGGGTGTTCAGGTTAAGCGGGACGTAGAGACTCCGCCGTTATGGGGGATATGCCGATCTGTCTCGAATGCCGACAAAATGAAAGCGGCGGGGTACAGTTACGTCGAAGAGAGCGTTAAGCGTTTTTTGATCCCGCAGGAGCCGGATGAAAAGTTCGGAAGTAAGCAGAAAGCGGCAGAGAAGGCATCACTGCAAGTTTACAGCTATAACGGTTTTTTGCCTGGAAGCCTTAAGAGCACCGGGCCTAAAACCGATCATGAGGAAATCCTGAAATACGCGGAAACAGCTTTTGTGCGTGCCGAAAAGCTGGGTTCCAAGATCATTGTTTTCGGTTCGGGCGGATCTCGCAAATTGCCGAAAGATTTTTCCTACGAGAAGGGCACCGAACAGTTTACCGCTTTGCTGAAAAAAATGGGGCCTATCGCAGCGAAGTATGGCATTACAGTTGTCATTGAGCCGCTGAACAGTAAAGAATGCAACTTCATTAATTCTGTCAAAGAAGGGACGGATATCGCCAGGGCAGTTAAGCACCCGAATATTGCTGTATTGGCGGATATTTATCACATGGCCAAGGAAGATGAAGGTCCGGAGTCTATCCGTTATGCGGGTAAACTGCTGAAGCACTGCCATATAGCGGAACGCGAAGGACGGAAAATGCCCGGTACCAACAACTACGATTTTACGCCTTACTTCAAGGCGCTTAAGGACATTAATTACCAGGGGCGAATGTCGCTTGAAGGCAGGTGGGATAATTTTGACAAACAACTGGTGCCGGTGATCGCTTATCTGAACGATCAGTGGGCAAAGGCAAAATAAACAATTTTTGTATTGAGAAATAATTTTTCTTAGATGGAGGCATTAAAATGAATGATGAATTTAAATCTGTTTCGAGAAGAGACTTTATGGCTACAACGGGCAAGGTGTCTGCGGGTATCATCGCGGCAGGGGCGCTTGCGGGTTGCGCGGAAGAGAGTTCGTTTTTCGCGCCGCCAAAAGTTTCGGGCGCTAACGACCGCATCAATGTAGGTATTGTCGGTGTTCGCAGCAGGGGTCGGAATTTGGGCGAAAATGTTATGGGGATCAAAGGTGCTCACATAAAAGCGATCTGCGATGTTGACGGAAATGTCCTGGAGCAACGTGCCGACGAGTTCGCAAAGCAGCAGGGATCCCGGCCTGATACTTATAAAGATATGCGAAAGCTGTTTGACGATCCGGCGATCGATGCGGTTGTTTTTGCGACGCCGAATCACTGGCATGCCTTATGCGCGATCTGGGCTTGTCAGGCGGGTAAGCATGTTTATGTTGAAAAACCCTGCTGTCACAATGTGTGGGAAGGGCGCAAGATGGTCGAAGCATCGCGTAAATATAACCGGCTCGTGCAGGTTGGCTTCCAGAATCGTTCGATCGGAAATGTTCGCAATGCTATGAAATTTTTGCATGACGGCGGAATCGGCGATGTTTATATGGCTCGCGGGCTGTGCTATAAGCCTCGAGGCCCGCTGGGGATCGTCAAAAACGGAGTTGGGACCGGAAAAGATTACGAATATTTCGTCTTTAACAACCCTGGAAAACAGTATTCCAAGGGGTATATGGCGAAGGTTGACTATGATATGTGGACGGGTCCGGCAGATATGATGCCGTTTAGCTATAACCGTTTCCATTATAACTGGCACTGGAACTGGAACTATGGTTCCGGCGATATTGGGAATCAGGGTCCGCACCAGTTTGACATTGCGCGGTGGGGCCTTGGCAAGGACGAACATCCTGTCAAAGTCAGTTCTTCGGGTGGATACTATGGTACGCCTTCGGATCAGAATACGCCTAATACCCAGTCTGCCAGCATTGAATATGCCGACGGTAAGCAGTTGGTGTTTGAAGTTCGCGGCGTGTACACCAATGCCGAAGACAAGATTAAAATCGGCAATCTCTTTTATGGTACCGAAGGGTGGATGCACGTTGACGGCGGTACATGGAAGACTTATTTGGGTCGCAATAGTGAGCCGGGACCGAGTTCGGAATCTAAGGACGTCGCGGCTGATCCTATGAATGCAGCCGGCGCCGGCGGCGGCGGACACATGGGTAATTTCCTTAAAGCGGTTCGTTCGGGCAAACGTTCAGATCTGACTTGCGATATCGAAATAGGTTTCAAGTCGTCGATCTTGCCATTGCTGGCGAATGCGTCATACCGTTGCGGTGAAACATTGGAATTTGATGGCAAGAGCGAAAGCTTTAAGGGTAATCGCAAAGCCAATAAAATAATTAAAGATAAGGGACGCATTCCCTATGTAATACCGTCAAGGGTTTAATAGTCGTTAGTCGTCGGTCGTTGGTCGTTAGGGAAAGATACGGCCTAACGGCCGATGCTTTTTTATGGAAAAGCAGTTGTGATTATTCGGTAACAGTTTGTGGCAGGTTGTCCCTGGCGACTTTTTCTGGCGGTGCGTTATGCGCCTGCTCCAGTTGCGCTGCGGCTGAGAGTCTTTCCGGGATGGCTGGTTTTGTTGCCGGTTTTGGTTTTGCAGGGGGTTTTATCACTTTTGTCTGGAACTGTGAACCTATTGCTCTTAGCTTTTTGTATCTGTTATCTAACAAATTTTCGATGCCGGTTCTTTTCAGGTTTCGCAGCGTTTTAATGATGTATTGTTCTACGTTATATATTGTGGCGTGTATGTTTCTGTGTGCGCCTCCTAATGGCTCTGGGAT
>JAGLHQ010000085.1 GCA_023143375.1 Planctomycetota bacterium | reverse complement strand
TCAGGCGTGACATCTCCATCAGGTTTACTGCGATGGCCTGTGCCTGGCCCCGTTCTTCGGCACCTATGCCGGGGTATGCTCCCGGTGTGTCTATGAAAGTGACTACGGGCAAGTTGTATTTTTCCGCGAGTTTCATCTTCAAAAGTGCCTTGCGGTAGCCTTCGGGGTTTGGGCATCCGAAGTTGCATTCGATTTTTTCTTTTGTGTCTCGGCCCTTGTTCTGCCCTATGATCATGACTCTCTGCCGTCCGATCTGCCCGAAGGCCGTGATGATGGACGGGTCGTCGCCGAAGCACCTGTCGCCGTGGAGGGGGCGGATGTCCTTTACCATTGCGTTTAGGTAATCAGTGACCATTGGTCGTTCGGGATGGCGTGAGACCTGTACTGTCTGCCATGCGGTCATGTTTGAATATAACTTTTTTAGCTCGGCGGTCTGCTGACGTTGGAGCAGGCGTATTTGCGCGGAATTGTCGGCTCCGTCGGTTTTGGACGACCGTCTTAGTTGCTGTATCTGCTGATCGAGCTGCGCGATGCTGTCCTCAAACGGCAGGTATTGTGCGGTATTGTTTATTTCGTTTTCCGGCATATTTTTTCTTTAATTTATATTTGTTTCCGCGTGTGCTAAAGCACACCCTACGGTAACACGCATTTTTTCGTTATAATGGATCCCAGCTTTCGCTGGGATGACAACACGTAACACACCAAACTGCATGGGCAGAATATCTGCCCATCCTACGTTCTGCGATCCTTCGTTCACTGCTTAAAGACGTAAAAAAATTCTGGCTGCGTTTGCAGTTCAGAAATCACGATTTTGCCTATCCATCGGCTTATTCCTTTTACGGGAGAGGTATATTATCAGTTTTCGCCTATAAATGGAAGAAAAAAATTGACATTATGGATTATCCCGGTTAAATTCATCTTGCGTTACATCAAAGACGGATTTTTGATAAGGTGTTTATTTTGCGGGACTTACGAAAAATAAGCGTACTAGGGATGGGTCTTTTAGGAGCCAGCATAACCCTCCGTATTTTGCGTTCTTTGTCCAATGTTAAGTCATTTGGGTACAGCCACCGGGCGTCTACTCGTAAAAAAGCCCGTCAAAACGGTGTAGCTGACATCATTGTCGATGACATGGTCGAGTGCGTTACCGATGCGGATATGGTGATCCTTGCGACTCCGATCTGCACTTTTGAAGGCATCTTCAAAGAGATCCGTGAAAGGGTTAAGGACGGGTGCATCGTTACGGATGTCGGTTCGGTAAAAGTCTTGCCGCATAAGTGGGGTGAAAAGATTTTCGGTAAAAGAATCCATTACGTGGGGTCGCACCCGATAGCCGGATCTGAAAAGCGTGGTGTTGAGTTTGCGCGTGACGATCTGTTTGTCGGTTTGCAATGTATCGTAACTAAAACCGCTAAGACGAACGCAAGGGCGTTTGCGACGACGAAGAAGTTTTGGGCGGAGCTTGGCTGCAAGGTTAGCACGATGAGCCCCGGTGAGCATGATAAGACTCTTGCGAGTGTTAGCCATGTTCCGCATGTTACGGCGGTGGCTCTTATAAACGCAACGAGTGAAAAAGATATTAAGTATGCAGGGAAGGGGCTGACCGATACGACGCGAATTGCGTCCGGTGCTCCGAGCGTCTGGATGGATATACTGCTTACGAACTCTGACAACACGGCACGCGGGATCGACAGGGTTATTAAGGAACTTACAAAGCTGAAAACCGCAGTGAAAAATAAGAACGCAAAGCATATAGAAGAATTATTATCCAAGGCAAAGCGGGACAGGGACGCATTGATAAATTATAAGATAAAGAAAAAGGAACTTTTTTAAGTTCGTGATTTGAGATTTACCCCTTCGGGGTCGCTTGGCCGGGTGATTAGCAAACCAAAGGTTTGCTAATCGCGTGGAGGCCGGCTATGGCGGCAGTGTTTTATGATCTGTGATGGCGGAGATAACCGCATGGGCAAAAGATTTGCCCATCTTACGGTTAAGATTTCTGCGTGTGCTGAAGCACACCCTACGGTGAAGCAGGTTGTAATTGTTTCGAGAACCCCGGCAATGTCGGGTACTGAAAATGTTTGTTGTACTGAAATCGCGTGGAGGCCGGCTATGGCGGCAGTGTTTTATGGTTTGTGACGCCGGAGATAACCGCATGGGCAAAAAATTTGCCCATCCTACGGTGGAGCAAGTTGTAATTGTGTAAATGGATCCCAGCCTTCGCTGGGATGACAAAGTGTGGTGCAAGTTGTAATTGTTTCAAGACCCCCCGGCAATACCGGGGGCCAAAAATGTATGTTGTACTGAGGCAAGTTGTATTTGTGAAATATAGGCATGGGGGCTTTAAAATTAATTCTGAGGATCATTAACTGTGAAGCAATGGCGTTTTGAAGTATCTAATAAGGCAGGTTTTCCGGATGTGCACGGCGAAAGTGTGCTTGAAGATGTAAAGGAGCTTGGGATAAATACGGTTGAGATGGTTCACTCGGCGAGAGTGTTCCTGATCGAAGGTGGGATCGACGATGGATTTGCCAAGCGTATTGCCGAGGAGCTTTTGACGGATATGGTTTGCGAGGATTACTATATCGGGAGAAGCGGTGCGCCTGCGGGCCCGTCGATGGCAACTTTGATCGAAGTTCATCTTAAAAGCGGTGTGACGGACCCTGTTGCAGAGTCTGTGACGGCGGCGATCGGTGATATGGGAGTTGCAGCCGAACACGTTCGGACGGCGCGGAAGTATGTGCTGCTTGGGACGCTAAACGATTCGCAGAAGGAAACGATAGCGCGACGTGCACTGGCGAACGACTGTATCGAAGATGTGATATACGGCAGCGATGAAGAGCCTCCAAGCCCGCATACGAAGGCTTATGAGCTTGACGTCAAAGAGATAGCGATACGTAATATTGACGACGATTCGCTGGTGTCGGTTAGCAAGAGTATGGATCTTTTCCTGAATCTGCGGGAGATGCAGACGATACAGGCGCATTATAAGGATCTGGAGAGGGAGCCTACGGATATCGAGCTTGAGACGCTGGCGCAGACGTGGAGCGAACACTGCGTGCATAAGACGTTGACCAGCAGCGTCGATATGGAGATGGATGGCGAGATTACGCACTACGACAACCTGCTGAAGGATACGGTGTTTAAGGCGACGAAGGATCTTGATAAGGATTGGTGTATATCGGTGTTCGCCGATAATGCCGGTGTTGTCGGATTCGATGACGAGACGGCGGTGTGCTTTAAAGTTGAAACGCATAATCATCCGTCGGCACTGGATCCTTACGGCGGGGCGGCAACCGGTATCGGCGGGGTTATCCGCGATCCGATGGGGACTGGTATGGGTGCGAAACCTATCGCTAATACGGATATTTTTTGCTTCGGTATGCCGGATAAGAAACTTAGTGAGATACCAAAGGGTGTGCTGCATCCGAAACGTGTTATGAAAGGTGTTGTCAACGGGGTGCGTGACTACGGCAACCGTATGGGGATACCGACGGTTAACGGTGCGATCTATTTCGATGACAGGTATATGGCGAACCCGCTGGTGTTCTGCGGTAATGTCGGGCTTGTTCCGAACGATAAATGTTTTAAGAATGAAAAGAGCGGCGACGTTGTTATGGTTGTCGGCGGAAAGACCGGTCGCGACGGTATCCACGGTGCGACGTTCTCAAGCGGTCAGATGACGCACGAACATGAAGACATTTTTTCACATGCGGTACAGATCGGAAACCCGATCGTAGAAAAGAAAATGCTTGATACGCTGCTGGTGGCTCGTGACCTCGATCTTTACGAATCTATTACCGACTGCGGTGCCGGCGGGCTTTCCAGTGCGGTTGGTGAGATGGGCGAAAAGCTCGGCGCCGAGGTTGACCTTGAAAAGGTTCCGCTGAAATATGCAGGGCTAAACCATACGGAGATATGGATCAGCGAGGCGCAGGAGCGAATGGTTATCGCGGTTCGGCCCGAGAAGGTCGACGAGATCAGCGAATTGTTCGCGTCGGAAGATGTGGAAGCGACGGTGATAGGAAAGTTTACCGACGATAAAAAGCTTACGCTGAAATATAACGGCGTGCAGGTTGGTCAGCTTGATATGGAGTTTTTGCATAACGGGATATGTAAATATTCGCGGCAGGCGACGTGGAAGAGCCCCGAACTTAGCGAGCCTAATATTGCAGAGAAGGGTAATTATAACGACGATCTGCTGGCGATACTTGGAAGCTATAATGTTGCAAGCAAGGAATGGATTATCCGTCAGTATGACCATGAGGTTCAGGGGGGCAGCGTTGTTAAACCCCTAACGGGTGTTTGTAATGACGGTCCAAGCGACGCGGCGGTGGTGCGTCCCAAGTACAACAGCGATAAGGGTATCGCCATTAGCTGCGGGATGAACCCGATGTACGGCGACATCGATCCGTACTGGATGGCGCTTTCGGGGATCGACGAGGCGATACGAAATATCGTGTGCGTAGGGGCTCGGCCCGACCGGATAGCGATACTCGATAACTTTTGCTGGGGCGATTGTACGCGGCCCGAGACGTTGGGTTCGGTGGTAAGGGCGTCTCAGGCTTGTTACGACGGGGCGATGGCGTTTGAGGCTCCGTTTATCTCAGGTAAGGACTCGCTTAATAACGAATTTTTGTGCGACGACGGGACGGAAATATCGATACCACCGACGCTTTTGATAAGTGCGATGAGTATCGTTGACGATGTTAATAAATGCGTGATGATGGATGCGAAGGAAAGCGGGAACCTGCTGTTTGCGGTAGGGCTTACGAAGAACGAGCTTGGCGGATCGCATTATTATAAACTTAGCGGTCAGCTTGGTGCGAACGTTCCGACGGTGAACCTGAAAGTGGCAGCGGAAACCGCCAAACGTATACATAAGGCGATAACCGACGGACTTGTTGTGAGCTGTCATGACTGCAGCGAAGGTGGAGTTGCGGTAGCTCTTGCAGAGATGGCGTTTGCCGGCGGACTTGGCATAAAGGCGGACCTTAACGGGCTTGCCAAGAGCAAGGACTGTGTGCGAAACGACGGGCAATTGTTCAGCGAATCGAACTCGCGATATATCGTCGAAGTGCAGCCGGGCAATTTCGATAAGTTCGCAAAGCTGATGCTCGATATTCCGTTCGGACAGATCGGAGAAGTGACCGACGAGAAAAAACTTGTCATAGTTTCGCAGGATAATAAAAATGTTATCGACATCGAGATCGACACTCTAAAGGAAGCATGGCAAAAGCCGTTGAGTTTGTAGACAAACTCGAGGTATTTAGTAAACGCGTGTGCTGAAGCACACCCTACGACAGTGATGACAAGGTAAAAATTAAATTTTAAGGTGTGAAGAATAAATATGGAAAATGTAAAAGCGATCGTAATGCGTGCGGCTGGTGTTAACTGTGATCTTGAAACCCAATTCGCGTTGGAAAAGGCAGGGGCGTCAGCGGAGCGGGTACACATAAATCGTGTTATCGAAAATCCCGCTTGTCTCGACGAGTACCAGATACTTGTTCTCCCTGGCGGTTTTAGCTACGGTGACGATGTTGCCGCGGGCAAGATACTTGCCAACCAGATCGTTCATCATCTGGCAGATGCACTGAATAAGTTTGTCGCCGACGGTAAACTTTTGCTGGGGATATGTAACGGTTTTCAGATACTTGTCAAGACGGGGATCCTTCCCGGTTTTGAAGGGCAGGCCGGGGCAAACCTTATCGATCAGTCTGTTAGCATAACGAACAATGACAGCGGTAAGTTTGAAGACAGGTGGATACACCTTGAACCATCCAGCGAGAAATGTGTTTTCATAAATCAGGGACAGCGGATATACCTTCCTATCGCACACGGTGAAGGGAAATTGGTAACCCAAAACGCCGCGATACTTGAAAAACTAAAAAGCGAAGGGCATGTCGCTTTTCGTTATGTTGACGCTGACGGCGGGTTTGGCGAGTTTCCGGTAAATCCGAACGGATCGACGGATTCTATCGCAGGGCTGACCGATTCTACGGGACGAGTTCTTGGTTTGATGCCGCATCCGGAACGCTATGTGCATAATACGCAACACCCGCATTGGGGACGCCTGAAGGACAGGTCGGAAGCTGACGGGATGACGATATTTAATAACGCGGTTAATTACGTTCGCAAGAATCTTTGATAGTTCATAGTATGTAGTTCGGAGTTCGGAGGATTAAATACAAAATTGTAATTGTTACGCGTTGATTCCTGCTTTTTCAGCACCATTTTACGTCAGTAGACTAATTGGTGCGGGGTAAACCGCAGGGGTGACAATACGGGCAGACTACGGCTTTATTTTTTGGTAGCGGATTTGCGTTTCGGTTTGGCCGTTTTTTTTGTTTTTGATTCGAGCTGCTTGTTGATCTCTATTAGCTCAAGATGCGCTTCGTTAAGTATCTGTTCAGCTTTTTTTCTTGTTGTTATGTCCCTGCTGATACCCCTATAACCCTTGAAATTACCGGCGGAGTCCTCGATGGGTTCTCCGCTGGTTTGTAAAACCACAACGCTGCGGTCAGCATGTAGGAAGTTTTTTTCGAGTTTTTTGAATGGCGCGTGTGTTGTTAAAGTGTTCTGTAGGTTCTCTATCGAATTTTCATCCTGAGCCGATGCTAACAGATCGAACGGAGTCTGGCCCAGTACCTGCTCAGTTGTTATGCCCAGCAGGTCGTCTACGGACGGGCTGGAATATGTATATGCATACTTATCGTCCATTTCCCATATCCAGTCAGAAGTGTTCTCTACCAGGTTTCGGTATCTCTGTCGGCTTTGTTTTAACTGTTGTTGTGTTTCTCTTAGCTCTACGAGTTCTTTTTGGTCGGTAACATCGTAAATAATACCCTGACAGCCTGCGATTTGTCCTTTGTCATTATTTGTAAATGTAAAAAACAGCGTACAGTAAAGTGTGTCGGCGTTGGAGTTTCTGAGGATGACTTCCATCGTATCGATCGAGCCGTTTTTTAGTTCGTGGTAAAAGGTTTCTTTTTGTTTTTTGTCGATCCAGAAGTTTTTCGGAAGAAATTTTTGTCCAATAATCTCTTGCTTGCTTTCGATTCCGAGCAAATTCATAAGCGCAGGGTTTATGTATGTTACAACCCCGTCGATACTTGTAGTAAAGATGCAACTGCGTGAGGATTCCATGAGCCTGAAATTGTTTTCCTCTTCGGCGAGAAGGCTGTTCTTAACTGCCATAAGTATATTTTTCTGTGTGATTAGCCCGACGAGCTTATTGTTTTCTATGACGGGCAAACGATTGAATTTTTGCGAGTCAACTATTCTGCCTGCCAGCAGGACAGACATATCCGGCGGTACACTTTTGATGGGTGATGCCATTATGTCCGAAACGAGAAGTTCGGAGACGTTATCTTTGCTGTACTCGGTGACAATTTTTCTGAGATCCTCGTTTGTAATGATACCTATGACCGCGTGCTCGTTTTCAACCAGTAGGCATGAGATGTCGCATTTTGCCATCAAGGCAACTGCTTCTGTGAGCCTGGCATTGGGAGCGATCGTTCTTACATCCGGGTTCATCAGGTCCCTGACGAGCATGTACGAATCATCTCCGCTGTTTGAAGAAGTCATGTAATTATCCTCTTCGGGTGCTGAAAGAATTTTCTTTTTTTTGCTTTGATCGGTCATGCAATTTTTACCATTATTTAATCAAGATTGATCCTGAAACAATCCGAGTCTTTCGATCTCTTTCATCAGCGCAGGTTTCCTGACGGGCTTTAGGATGTATGCTCCACAGCCGGTATTGAACGCACCGAAAATGTCTTCAGACTGTCCTTTGGCGGTTGTCATTATGATCTTAACGCCGTTAAGCCCTTCGATGCCATTTTCTTTTTCTATCTGTCTGATAATTTTGACCGCTTCGATACCATTCATCTCCGGCATCATAATATCCATACAGATAAGATCGAAAGGTTCGTTTTTCTCAATCGCATCTGTGACGACTTCGACAGCTTCTTTGCCGTTGACTGCAATGAACGACTCTCCTAAGTCGGAAAGATACACTTGCATCAGTTTACGTGCGGTAAAATCATCTTCAACTATCAAACTCTTCATTGTTTCTCCTTGCTTTTAAAGTGATTTGACTTTTTGGTTGTCTACGATATGCCAAGCCAGATTTTTGAGAGCCTGTATTTTCAACTCTATATTTTCCGGTTTACCGGCAATATTTGTTTCGGTTTGTTTTATTTTCTCAGTAAAATCAGTAAAGCCTGCCCGCTCCGATCCGATCGTGAGCTGTTCGATCAATGCCTTTAAAAGCGGCATATCTTTTATTTTGGCGGCATGTTCCAGTGCGTCCGTCATATCTATAATTTGGCTTAAGAATATTTTTATCGTATCTGACATTTCCGGGTCATCATCAAATTTCGATATTGCGATCAGTGTTTGATCCGAATTGTCCGGTGTTGCCCGAGAACTTGTTTCGTCAGACGGATCTATCTTTGTGTTCTGCTTTGTTTGTTCCGGTGAGTCCGTTTTTTTAAGATATTTTTCAAGTATCTCATAGAGTTTGTCATGTTTGATCGGTTTTGGAAGATATTCTGTGCATCCTGCATTAAAACATTTTTCCGCGTCCCCTTTCATTGCATTTGCAGTAATTGCAACGACAGGAATATCGGAGTCGGTTTTTCTTATCGCCTCGGTAGCTTCGTATCCGTTCATCTTCGGCATCTGAATATCCATGATGATGAGGTCGAATTTTTCATTTTTGTGGATTTCCACAGCTTTCCGGCCGTCTTCTACGATAATCGGATGTATGCCTATCTTGTTGAGTATTAACTCGATAAGCTTCTGGTTTGACTTGTTATCCTCGGCGACAAGAACTTTGCCGGAAAGGCTTTGTATTTCGTTTTCAGAAATCTTTTCTTTATCTGTGGGTCCATAATCATCGTCTAACGCGACATCCGAATTCACCACAGCAGGGATCTCAATCGTGAATACCGAACCTTTGCCTGATTTGCTCGAAACGTTTATACTTCCGCCGAGCAACTCGGTAAGACTTTTGGTGATGGCAAGTCCAAGCCCTGTTCCTCCAAACTTTCTTGTTGTGCTGGAGTCCGCTTGTGAGAAAGATTCGAAAATATTCTTGCACATGGACTCTTCTATTCCGATGCCGGTATCTTCGACCCTGAACCTGAGCCAATGTTTTTTTTGTGACTTATGAAAAGAAACGAAAGTGTGGACATGACCATTCTGGGTGAACTTAACGGCGTTGTTAATAAGATTAACAAGGCATTGGTGCAGTCTCGTAGGATCGGTTTTGATCATCTTCGGTATCTTTGTTTCGTATACGATTTTAAACTCGATCTCTTTATTTTTAGCTGCGGGCTTCATCATGGATTCGATATTACTCAAGATATCGTTTATCGAGCAGTCAATTATTTCTGTGTCAAGTTTGCCTGCTTCTATTTTCGAGAAATCAAGTATATCATTTATCAACTGCAAGAGATTTCGTCCTGAGTCCCTTATCATATTTACATAGTTTTTTTGCTCGTCAGTAATGTTCTCTTCGGAGAGTATGTCGCTGAAACCTATGATAGAGTTCATTGGTGTTCGAATTTCATGGCTCATGTTTGCAAGGAAATCACTTTTCGACTTATTTGCAAGTATGGATTCTTTTGCCATTTTATTAGCTTGTTCGATCGATGCTTCAAGCCGTTTGTTAGCATTTTCTGTTTCTGCGTTCGCTTCTTCGGAAATTTTTATAAGCTTTATCGCCGATGCACGTGATTCGTTTAATGCGGCGTTCTGCTCTTCGAGTTTTTTATTAACATCCTTGAGTTCTTCGTGTGCCTCGTTTAGAGTGACCTGAGCTCTTTTGCGATTTGTGATATCGTATAGTATCCCCTGTGCTCCGTTTATCTGGCCGTGTATATTGCGTGTGCAGGTAATAAATGCTGCTACGTGAATAACCTTGCCTATGTTTGTTTTAAGAACAAGTTCTTTTGCTTCGACAAAACCCTTTTTCAATTCATCAAGAAAGCTAATT
>JAGLHQ010000084.1 GCA_023143375.1 Planctomycetota bacterium | reverse complement strand
GGAGATGTAACCGAACCTTTGGCTCCTGCGGTTATCGCGGCAATGCACAAAGCTGTTGACGAAATGGGTGTCAAAGAAACTTTCTACGGTTACGATGACGGCGGGAGAGGATACGATTTTGTTCTCGATGCGATAATCGAAAACGACTTTAAGGCTCGCGGCGTCGATCTCGATAAAAGCGAAGTGTTTTTAAGCGACGGGACAAAGTGCGATACTGGTAATTTTCAGGAAATATTCGGAACCGATAACACTATCGCGGTGACCGATCCTGTGTATCCGGTCTACGTTGATACGAATGTGATGGCAGGCAGAACCGGCGGTCCATCCGATGGGGGCAGGTATGCGGGAATAGTTTATATGCCGTGTACGGCTGAGAATGATTTTACGCCGGCGATACCAAACGAAAAGATCGATATGATATATTTGTGCTATCCGAATAACCCGACGGGCGCGGTGGCGACAAAAGAACAACTGCAAAAGTGGGTTGACTATGCGCGCGAAAATAAATCGATCATACTTTTCGATGCCGCATACGAGGCTTTTATCACAGATGAGAGCATTCCTCATTCTATCTATGAGATCGACGGCGCAAAAGAAGTTGCAGTTGAGTTCCGGAGTTTTTCCAAGACGGCGGGCTTTACCGGCGTGCGATGCGGATTTACGGTTGTGCCAAAAGAGCTTAAGGCATATAACGCAAACGGCGAGGCTGCTAACGTTAACGCGTTGTGGAACAGAAGGCACTGCACAAAGTTTAACGGCGTCAGCTACATAACACAGGCAGCGGCGTCAGCGGTTTATTCACCGGAAGGTAAAAAGCAGGTTGCCGAAACTATCGATATTTATCTGTCTAACGCTTCTGTTATTCGCAAGTCGCTTACAGAGCTTGGTTACGAGGTTTACGGCGGTGTGAACGCTCCTTATGTCTGGCTAAAGACTCCGGATGGCGTAAGCTCGTGGGAGTTTTTCGATATGCTGCTTAACAAAGCCAACGTCGTGGGAACTCCGGGGGCAGGCTTCGGTGCTGCCGGCGAAGGGTACTTTCGACTAAGTGCGTTTAACAGCCCGGACATCGTCAAAGAGGCGATGCAGCGGGTTGCAAAACTATAGGATTCTAAAATTAAATATTAAAAATCAAATTAACTTTTTTCGCTTTTGTTTTTTTGACGCATGGGCGACGAGCCCCAAATAGAATCGTTAGACTATATTTAATACAGGTCACGGATGGCTAAAATGACAGCATATATTGCGTTTGGCAGCAACGTCGGTGACAGTGCCGAACTGGTGAAGTCTGCGCTTAAAGAGCTTGGGAACCTTGAAGAGATAACGGTTCCGGCAGTAAGTGAATTTATAAAAACAAAACCGCTCGGCGAGGTCGATCAGCCTCAGTTTCTTAACGCAGTTGCAAAGGTCGAGACGTCTATCGGCGCAGAGAAGCTTTTGAAATGTACGCAGCAGATAGAAAGGTTACTGGGCAGAGAACGGCATCAGAAGTGGGGGCCTCGCACGATCGACATCGATATATTGTTGTATGGCGACGAAATTGTCGATACGCCAAAGCTTACGGTCCCGCACAGCCAGATGCACCTGAGGAGCTTTGTGCTGACGCCGATGTGCGAGATCGGCGTCGAGGTTGTTCATCCGGTTTTGAGACAGCCGATGAGCGTGCTGGCAAAAAGGCTTGGCGGCGGCGATTTTTATATCGATAAGAACAAGCCGCAGCTTATCAGCATTGCCGGTATTATTGGCGTAGGCAAAACGACGCTTGGACAGGGGCTTAGCAAGGCTCTGGGGTGTGGTTTGATCTGCGAAGCATACGATGATAATCCGTATATGGACGCCGCTTATGCAGGAAAGCAGGACATTGCACTTGACTGGCAGCTTTACTTTTTGATAAGCAGGCTTAAGCAGATAAGTAAGGATCATTTAGAAAGCGGCGGTTTGTATATAAGCGATTATGTTTTCGACAAGGAACAGATATACGCAAACAAGGTTTTAACTTCGGAGCAGCAAAAAGTATATCAGGAAGACTATGCAAGGGTTGAGCCGAAGATAGCCGATCCTGTTCTCGCGATATATTTGAAGGATACCCCGGCAGCCTGCCTTGAGCGGATAAAGAAACGCAACCGTGCTTATGAGCAGCAGATCGAGGTCGGTCAGCTTGAAGGTTATTTTGACGATTACGAAAAGCTTTTTGCTAAGTGGAATAAATGTCCTGCGATAACGCTTGACGTAGAAAAGTTTAATTGTCTCGACGAAAAGGATGTTTGCCGGCTGGCTGACGAAACAAGGAGCTATGTATGGACATCGTAAAAACTATCGCTCAGGTGCGGGAGGTTGTACGCAAGGCTCGCGGTGACGGTAAAACGATCGGGTTTGTACCGACGATGGGAGCCCTGCATGGGGGCCACGTTTCGCTGATGGAAGCGGCAGGGAACAAATGTGACTTTGTTGTCGTAAGCATATTTGTAAATCCAACGCAGTTTGGACCCGGCGAGGATCTCGATAAGTATCCTCGCGACATTGAAGCCGATGCGGAAAAATGCCGGGCTGCGGACGTCGATCTTATATTTGCTCCGGAAGCAGGTGAGATGTACCCCGATAAGCTTATCAGTTGGGTTGAAGTTGAAAAGTTGACGGATAAGCTTTGCGGACGGTCAAGAGAAGGACACTTTAAAGGAGTAACAACGGTCTGTGCGAAACTCTTTAATATTGTTTTGCCGGATATTGCTTTCTTCGGGCAGAAAGACGCTCAGCAGGCGATCGTGATAAAGCGGATGGTAACGGACCTGAACATGCCGCTTGTGATAAAAGTATGCCCGACTGCGCGCGAGCAAAGCGGATTGGCGATAAGCAGCAGGAACCAGTACCTTTCGGAAGATGAGAAAAAGCAGGCGGCATTGATTTATGCATCGCTGCAAAAATGCGAGCAGCTTGTAAAAGAAGGCGAAACCAATAGCGAAAAACTTATCGAGGCAATGATAGGCAAACTGGCTGAGTCGCCATGTATTATTGTAGAATATATTAATATTGTCGATAGTGACACCGTCGCCGATATTGCCCGGGTAAGTGGTCAGGCACTGGCGGCGATAGCCGTTAAACTTGGAAACACCCGGCTGATAGATAATATAATCCTAGACACGACGGGATGACAAGCTATAATACGTAATTGCATGTATAGTACTGTTTTTTGAGGATGATATGTTAATAAAAGCGTTAAAAAGTAAAATTCACAGGGCAACGGTAACGGGTTCTACGGTCGATTATCCCGGCAGCATAGCGGTCGATCCGGTTCTTCTGGAAGCAAGCGGGATATCTCCGTATGAAGAGGTTCTGCTTGCCAACGTCACTAACGGTCATCGCCTGGAGACATACTGCATACCCGCAGAATCGGGCAGCGGCGATGTTGAGGTGCTTGGTGCTGCGGCAAGGCTGTTTTCGGTGGGCGATATTGTTATAATAATGAACTTTGGGTATTATTCGCCTGAAGAGATCAAGTCCATAAAGCCGAAGGTTATAGTGGCGGACGAAAATAATAACATAAAAAAGATTCTGTAAGAACACATGTATCCGGAACTATTCGAACTTCCATTTATTGGGATCACCGTTAAATCTTATGGGCTGATAATGGTCATAGGGTTTTTGGCAGCGGTCGCTCTGATGCGCAGGATCGCCGTCAAGGAGGGTCAGGATCCGGACCACATAACCAATGTCGCTTTATACACACTTCTGGCAGGCATCGTTGGGGCAAGGTTTTTTTACGTTATTCATCATTACGACGATTTTCAGGGGCAGGCCTGGTGGGCGGTCTTCGCTACCTGGCGGGGCGGGCTGGAACTTGTAGGCGGGGTAATATTTTCGATATTCGTAACGGTCGGATATTTGATAAAGCAAAAACTATCCGTTCCGAAATATCTGGACTATCTCGCTATCGGTCTTATGCTGGGGCTTTCGTTCGGACGTGTGGGATGCTTTTTCAGCGGTTGCTGCTGGGGCAAACCGACCGACGCGGCATGGAGCATACGATTCCCATACGCATCGGATGCGTATCTAAGCCAGATCAACCCCGACCCAAAACGCAACCGCGAACTGCCGTTGCTTGTTTTACCGGAAGAATATTTCGGGTGGGTTGACAGTGATGGTGTTAACAGGTATCCCAATCACCTCAAGCATTTTGATCTGCTGACCGAATCGCAGCGGTACGACGTTACCAAAGGCAAGTACAGGTGCCTTCCGGTTCACCCGACGCAATTGTTGTCGTCGCTGTGCGCGCTTGCGATATGCGGAATTTTGTATCTCGCATGGCGAAGATTTCTTCATAAGCGCCCGGGCAGAACTTTCTGTCTTATGTTCATCATCTATGGGGTCAACCGTTTCTTCCTGGAATTCCTGCGTGATGACAATCCCTTTGAAAGCGGATGGTGGACGCTGTATAACGGCTGGACCGTTTCGCAGAATATAGGTTTGTACTTGTCAATAGCCGGGCTGTTCGGATGGATATACCTGGCAAAGATGGACGAGCAGGAAATCGAACTGGAGGAAGTTGAAGAGGAGCAACCGAAAAGAAAATCGTCGGGCCGGGATCACCTCGGCAGGTTTATCAAAAAACACATAATTCCGGAATCCGAACAACTGCCGATCATCAAACCCGCTGCTTTGATCGACGAAGATCTGAGGATAGAAGACACGAGGGCAAAAGCTAAGAAAAAAGATAAGGCTAAAGCCAGGAAAAAAGGGGCCAAGAAGGAAAAATCTAAGAAAGTAAAAGCTAAGAAGGCAAAAGCCAAACGAAAAACCAGCAAAAAGAAAACCAAGCCATAGAAATCCGGCGGCACACAACATCAAGATTTCAAATACTTAACCTCCGAAAGGGCGTCAGCGAGCGCATCAAGCTGTTCTATCGTATGGTCGCACTGAACGGACATCCGCAATCTGGCTGTGCCTTGCGGGACCGTTGGCGGGCGAATGGCCAGAACCAGGAAACCGCGATCGAAGAGCTGTTTAGAAACATCGACTGCTTCTTTCGGATCGCCGAAACAGACCGGGATTATGTGGGTGCTGCTGTTTAAGGTATCAAGGGCGATCGCTTGCAGCTTTTTACGAAGATAGTCGGCATTTTTTTTCAAACGCTGCCTTCGCAGCGGCTGGGTTTTAACGACTTCAAGAGCAGCACTTGCCGCGGCGCAAACTCCGACAGACGGCGAAGTTGTATAGATAAACGGCCTTGCCTTGTTTATGAGATAATCGGCAACAACCTGCTTGCAGGCGACAATGGCGCCGCTAACAGCGAAAGCTTTCCCTAAGGGAGCAACGATAATATCGATTTGATCCATAACACCAAGAGCATCAGCAAGTCCTGCGCCGGTATTACCCATACAGCCGACAGCATGCGCTTCGTCAACGATCAGGATCGCATCGTATTTATTTTTCAGTTCGACAAGTCTCTTAATATCGGCGGTATTACCGTCCATTGAAAAAACACTTTCGGTTACTATGAATTTGCGATCATGATCCGATGAGGCTAACAACCTTTCGAGTTTTGTAAAATCGTCTCCGTGATAAGTTCGGAAGGTTGCCTGCGATTGTTTAGCTGCATCGATGATCGAGGCGTGATCAAGCTTGTCGATCAATACAATATCGTTTTTTTGCGGAAGGGCGGTCAGTATCGCTTCGTTGGCGACCCAGCCGGACGGAAAAAGCAGGGCGGTCTCGGTTTTGAAAAACGTAGCGAAGTTTTCTTCAAGCTGCTTATGCGGCGTCATAGTTCCGGTGATAAGACGCGATGCGGCAGAACCGAAACCGTATTTCTTTATCGTATCAGTAACGCTATTAATGACTGCTTTATCGGATGCCAGGTTTAGATAGTTGTTGCTGCAAAAAAGTATTTTTTCACAGCCGTTAACTGTTACAACCGTACCTTGCGCCGAATCGATGCAAATCAATTGTCGCAATAGCCCGTCTGCTTCCATTTGCGTAAGCTTATCGGCAAAGAATTTATATTTTTCAGTTTTTTCCATAAAAATCTACGATTTCAGCAGAAAAAATGCTGATTTTCGATTTTTCAATAGACCCAAAGGCGATTTAGCCGATAACATTATAAAGGATTTCGACGAATTTAACAGTTAGATTTGGTGTTTTATGGGTTTTAACGACAGAGATTACAGTCACAATAATTATCGCGGAAGCGGTGGCGGTGGATCGCAGTTCAGGCTTTCTATGCCGCCGGTAACACCAGTGGTTATGTATCTGCTGATCGCCAACCTTGCAATCTTCTTTGTATCGGCTCTGATCCCACCATTGAAAGAGTTATTCGATACATGGTTTTCCGTTTTTCCTGCTAACTTCTTTATGTCAATTCAGGTATGGCGGTTGGTCACTTACCAGTTCCTGCATGCTCATTTTGCGCATGTATTTTTTAACATGATGGCTCTATATGTATTCGGTCCAGACCTGGAACAACGGTTTGGTAGAAATAAATTCATCTTGTTCTATCTCGTTTGCGGTGCAACAGGTGGAATATTATATACGATCCTTGCAGCTATTGGGATATTAGGTGTCGGCACTTTGGTCGGTGCTTCCGGCGCCGTCCTTGGTCTGATCGCAGCAAGTGCCATACTTACGCCCAATAGGCAAATAACTATAATGTTTTTCTTTACGATGACCTATAGAATTTTAGCACTGATCATAGTTGCGATGAGCACCGTGTTTTTTCTTTTTGGTACAAATCAGGGTGGTGACGCTGCTCATCTTGCTGGTATGGCGACCGCTACTGTTTACCTTTTGTGGAAACCGTGGCAGACAGGGACGGTACAAAAAACAAAACGAATCAAGTGGGAGCACAAGCTTAATCAGCAACGAAACATGCAAGTTGATGTCGATAAGATACTCGATAAGATAAGCAAACACGGTATCGGAAGTCTTTCACGTCAGGAAAAGAAGATACTAAAACAAGCCTCGCAAAAGCAGCAGGAACAAAACAAATATTAAAAAAGGCCCACGTCAATGATGACTGCAGGCCTGTACAGGTTAGGGTGCTTTCTTTTAGTCCCAGTTTAGCTTTTCCGACTGACCCACAAGTTCTTTCATACGGTCGGCTATGGCCTTGTCCTTTGAGTTAACAAGTTTATCAAGCTCAGCCTGCCGGTCAGTAACCTGCTTTTGCAGCTTTTCCAGTCTCTGTTTCAGGGCCTTGTATTTAAATTGTTTTTTCTTGATAACGATGTCAAACCTTTTGGCAATTGCTTCTTTTAACTCTGCCTGCAATTCCTCTTTTTGGTCGGCATCGGCATTTTTTAGTTTCCTGATGAGGCTGTCACGAGTCTGCCTGAGCTTCATATCCTCTTTAAGAACATTCGCATACTTGGGACTTTTCTTTTCGGCTTCCATTATCTCGCCATACTTTTTCCGTTTTTCGGCAACTTGTTTGATATATGCACCCGGATCCTTATCTTTGAGTTTTTCAAGTTTCTCAGCGTCGTTGGGATAGTTTTTGCCGAGCCATTCGACGAATTCATCGTGCTGTTTCTGGACGCGTTCTTTCCATTGTCCTCCGCGTCCCTTGCTACGTCCGCGCTCACCTTCAACACGTTCCTGACCTCTGGATTGTCCGCGTCGGTCTTGTTCTGGACCCCTTGGCCCGGACATTTCCTTCCTCATGCTTTTATAGTTCAAAGCCGCCCAAAATTTATCGAGATCTTCATCGCGAAGTTTGCGAAGCTGCTCGGCCTTTTCAGGGTTGTCCTTGGCGATCCGTTCGAGAATATCTTTGGACGTTCGCATGCGATCACCGGGACCCTGTCTGCCATGATCTCGCTGGTCCGGTGCTCGGTCGTTATCGGCAGCAAACACGTTTGCCGGCATCGAAAGAACAGAGACAATAATTATTGCTAACAGGCAAAATAATTTTTTTCCAAGTGTGTTTGACATTTCCATGCCCTTTCATCTATAGAAATTA
>JAGLHQ010000083.1 GCA_023143375.1 Planctomycetota bacterium | reverse complement strand
CTTGAAGGATGGCCTCATAACAGGCATGAAGAAAAAGAAGATTTAGGGTGGAATTATCGTAATGTAAAAAACAGTGAATTGCTTGGCAAGGTTGTTAGGCGATTGAGTTATAGATATTTTTTTAAAGTAAAGCCAGTACTGTTAAGCAGAGCCAACTTTTGATTTTGAGGTGTTTTTGCTAAGGGATAGTCTGGAAAGTTTTGATTTGTAACTTTAATATCTTTATGCTTTCATGGTGAATTATTTTTTAGAAGCTCATGAAGAAAAAGTAGATATGGGGTAAAATGAAGGGGAATATAAAGTTTAGTGAGTTATCTAAGAAAGTCATTGGTTGTGCTATTGAAGTACACAAGACTTTGGGCCCGGGTCTGTTGGAATCTGCTTATCAGTATTGTCTTTGCCATGAATTAAGATTAAATAATATAAATTTTCAAACAGAAAAGAAACTGCCGGTTATTTATAAGGGCGACCAACTGGATTGTGGTTATAGGATTGATGTTCTTGTTGAAAATGAGATTATTGTTGAGCTTAAAAGTGTCGAACAGTTAATGCCTATTCACGAGGCACAGATATTGTCTTATATGAAATTAGCAAACATTAAGCAGGGTTTACTTATAAACTTTAATGTGCCGTTGTTAAAGGATGGTTTGAAAAGTTTTGTTTTATAACTTCAGTATCTTCATGCCTTCATGGTGAATTAGTTTTCAGAAGTTTATGAATGTGTGAGGGAAAGAAGATTCAGGTTGTTTTCATGGATGAGACACAGAACAATTCTATAAGTGTTCGGTCTGGAAGCGCACTGCTGTTTAAAAAACACAAACGACGGCAGTTTAATCTTCGTATGACGCCGATGATCGATGTTATCTTTCTGCTGCTTACGTTCTTTGTCCTTACCGCGAAGTTTCGCAGCCCGGAGCAGTTTTTGCCGATCTTGATGCCGGAAGCAGTCGCAGAAACGGTTCGGTTAGAGATCGTCGAGCCGCTCTTGATAGATATAACCGATCTTGGACATGGCTGTGATGTTCGGTTTGGCGCCGGCGATAAGTTTCAAAGTGTGCAGCTAAACCCCGAGGCGATAGAAGCGTCGCTGGCGGCTTTTGCCAACGGTTTCAGAGACCTGCTTGTACGTCAGAACAGAACGGCTGTCGATCCGGTGCAGATACAATGCGACGATACGGTTAAGTGGGATGTGATCGTCAAGATATATAATGTTCTTTACGGTTTGGGCGTCAGCGATATTACCTTCGGCTTGAACGAATAACACATATAGTGTTATTCTAGTTCGGAGTTCGGAGTTGTGGAGTCAGCCTTGCGGCTGGGCTGTTGTTATCACGGCCAAGCACAGCTTGACCGTGCCGCCCGGATGTAGAACGAGTTTTTAAGTGTTAATGGTATGGAGTTATGCGGACAGCCTTCTTTAAAATGATCCCGAGAATCTTTTTTTTCATACTATGCGCGGTTTTGGCGGGTGGGTCTGTTACTCAGCCCAGCGGCGGCGATGCAGTCGGGTTGCGGGAAGAGGCATATCAAACCATTGAAGATTTTTACGAGCAAAGCCTTTCGTTAAGATTGAAATACGATTATGCAGGCACTTTCGTAAGCGGTGAACATAAGAGTAAGCTTTTAACGCTTGGCAAAGATGCCGACTTAAAGTTGGCAGAGGTTTACGACAAGCAAAGGCATTTGCGAGCGGACATCGAAGCTTACGACGGCGACGATTGGGACAAGCTGTATGGGGTTACGGGGTTGTGGAAGAGCGTCTACGCAAACGAATTTGAAACGCTGTGGCTAAGAGAGCAGGTTGGGTATTACATCGCACTTGCTTTGCCGGAGCAGAAGCGACTGAAAGTAGCCGATAGTATAATCGGCTGGTGCGAGTCGGACAAGAACCGTTTTAAGAATGCTCAAACAAAACTTTTAAAAGCAAAGGCATCTGCGCTTATCGGGATTGGAAGCAAGGGCTATCGGCAACAGGCAATGAAGATCGTCGAAGATTTAGCTAACTCGAAGGATTACGATGAGGTTTATTTTCATGCGGTGCTGCTAAGGTTTGACGTTGTGGGCGATGTCAACAGGACGCTGCTGACGGAGATGGCAGAAAGAGTCGCCCAGGGCGAGCTTAGCGATGATTTCGAGCTTAATGTAAGGGTAGCGTTTGCGGGGCTGAAGATCGGTGAGACGAAATATCTCGACGAGGTTATCTCAAAATGGCCCGGCGCCGAAAAGCTTATCGCAGAGATAATACTGGACAGCCTGAGCCATCTTGAAAAAAACGGCAAGCTTAAAGACGATCTTTTAGCCAGGCAAAGTGTCAGCGAGACACATCTTGCACTTAATTCGGTTATCGAAAAGTCGGCAGGGGATTATATCCGGCTGTTGGAGAGGCTTGATAGGATCGAGAAGTTCCGGTGTTCGCTGCTTAGCTATGCGCTGGCGCAGGCGTATGTAAATGACGAACCTGTTCTTGCGGTCGAACACTATATAGCCGCTGCGACAACACGGAATATCGATAAGACGTTGAGTATTACAAAGCTTGAACTGGCCCAAAAGGGTGCATCGATAGCGGCTGAGCTTTATGGTCGAGACAAGAAATATTGCGGTATTGCAGGCAGGGCACTTTTGTTTTACTGTCGTGCTGCCGGTGCCGAGGCGGATGCCGAGACGGCCGGCCTTTATTTTCAAATGATTGACGCATGTCTTGGCAAAGATAAGGCTCAAAAGCAGCTTGAACGATTGGCTGGTTCAGAAGGACACTTTGCAGATGTTGCAAGTTTCGAGATCGCAAGGCGTAAGATAGAGAACGATCCGACGAAACGAAACTATGTAGACGCATTAAAGGTTTTGGCGTCGATGGAGGCTCACTGCGGGTATGTGCGAAACGCAGGATCGATCCTTTACGCTATTTGTATGCGGATCGAAGAATATGGCCAGGAGTATCCGGCGTTTATCGACGATTGCTATTTTATCGCAAAGCAAATCGGCGATTGCGGCGGTGATCCGGATCGGCGGATGGTACTTGTCAAGATCGAGTTTGGGGTGCTGGCTGGGGCAGATAGTGCAGAGCTTTGGCAAGAGTTGGAAGCGATCGACGACGGAAGTACAGATGCGATGCGGTGCAGGGCAAGGCTCATGCAGGCAAAGGGGCAATATGCCCAGGCGGCGGCAACGTGGAAAAAATTGCAGACAAACAATGACCCTAAGGTGTCATATTCCCGTTGGCAGGGAAAGTTTTACGAGCTTTGGTGCCTTTCGCAGGTGGCGACTACGAAAAAAGCCGATATCTCGCACGCCGTGGAGGTGCTTAAAAGCAGCTACGATAATATTCCGCTATTTTGGGCGAAAAAGCTGGGCGAGCTTTAAAACTTGCCGACTTGGGCCAAATAAGCTTGCTCCCATTCCTTAAAACTGTTATCATATACACGTACATGGGGTTTATTATACTTAGCGGAGTTTTAGATGGCAAAGTCTACAAAAAGTAAGAAAACCGAGTCGTGCAGTTTTTGCGGGCGCTCGAAAAAGCAGGTCGACGCCTTCGTCGAGGGCCCTGGCGGGGTGTTTATCTGCCCGGAATGTATCGATCTTTGCTACAATATAGTCAGGCAGGAAAAACGCAGGGCAAGGGGCGATTCGCTCAGACTACAGGATACGCCGAAGCCTCGTGAGATCAAAGAGTTTCTCGACGAGTACGTCATCGGCCAGTCGCAGGCGAAGAAGTTCCTGGCAGTTGCGGTGCACAACCATTACAAACGGCTGTTGCATGCGGATATGGATAATGAAGATGTCGAGATCGAAAAGTCTAACATCCTTATGATCGGTCCGACCGGATCGGGTAAGACGCTGCTGGCTAAGACGCTGGCCAGGGTTCTGAACGTTCCGTTTGCGATTTGCGACGCGACGACGGTTACCGAGGCCGGTTATGTGGGCGAGGATGTTGAGAACTTTTTGCTAAGGCTCCTGCAAAGTGCCGACTACGATATCGAAGCGGCTCAGCGCGGCATCGTCTATGTCGATGAGATCGATAAGGTCGGCAAGACCAATCAGAACGTTTCAATTACGCGGGATGTTTCGGGTGAGGGCGTTCAGCAGGCACTGCTGAAAATGCTTGAAGGGACGACCGCCAACCTTCCGCCTCAGGGCGGAAGAAAACATCCCGAGCAGTCTTATATCCAGATCGATACTTCGCAGATAATGTTCATCTGCGGGGGTACATTCGTCGGGCTCGAGGACATGATCAAAAAACGTCTCGGCAAAAAGATGATCGGGTTTGGGACCGATCATTCCAAGGCAGATGACGACAAGATGGATTACAGCGAAACATTAAAGCAGGTTACGCCTGAGGATGTTATCGAGTACGGGATGATCCCGGAGATAATGGGGCGTCTGCCGATCATAACCAGCTTAGAAGCGCTTGACGAAGATGCTCTCATCGAGATACTTACCAAGCCGAAAAACGCGCTTATCCGTCAGTACAAGCGTCTGTTCGAGATGGAAGAGGCCGAGCTTGAGTTTACCGATGAGGCACTGAAACTGCTGGCGAAAAAGGCCATCGAAAGAGATACCGGTGCCCGTGCACTGCGGGCGATCACCGAACAGGTGATGATCGATCTGATGTATCGGTTGCCGGAAGAGCCGAAGGGTGAAAAGTATGTCATCACTAACGATGTCATCGAAGGTAAGGTAGATGTTTTCAAGAAGGCAAAGAAAGCAAAGAAGGGACGAAAAGAGTCGGCTTAGTTTATTTCGTTACCGCCATCTTTATCTTTGTTGCGCCGCTTTTGCTAATCCCTGCCAGTGCATACTGGCTATGTC
>JAGLHQ010000082.1 GCA_023143375.1 Planctomycetota bacterium | reverse complement strand
TATATCCAAATCTCTTTGATCGTCTTTAGCATCTGGTCGGGATCGGATTTCACCAGGTCGATCTTCGCTTCAAGGATAACCTTTGCAGTGATATTAACCCATCGGTAATCGAACACAAGCTCAGGTTTGCTTTTTACAAAAACGTTCCCGTCTGCATCCATCAGAGTTACGCTCTGAACCGATGCCCCGATATCGCCGAAGTTACCCCCGGCATTCATCTTGATCGCTCCGCCTAGCGAACCCGGTATACCCGTCAGTGCCTCGAGCCCGCTTAGGCCTTTGCGAACGCATTCCAGCACAAGCTTGCTAAGGTTCGCGCCCGCTGCCGCTGTCACACATGTTCCGTCGAAAGATGTCTTCGTAAACTCTTCGCCTTCCAGTTTGATCACTGCCCCGCGAAAACCATCGTCGCCTACAAGCAGATTGGACCCGAAACCCAGAACCTTGAGCGGAACATCGTGTTCCTTGCAACGCAATACAACTTCCCTTAGCTGCTCGACATCCTGAGGCGTAACCATGTAATCGGCTTTGCCCCCGAGCCCGTACCACGTAAACTCGCGCATCTGGCAATCGGTATTAACTATTTTCTCTAAGCCGGCGAATACATTCATCTGCAACCTTCCATATATCCCCGGCCCCCATCGTCACGATAAGGTCGCCGGGTTTCACGTTTTCTTTAAGATACTCACAAATACCGTCAAAGTCATTAATAAAAAGCGACTCCGACCCCTGCTTTATTATTCTATCGACCAAAACCACCGCATTTATTTGATTTTTTGCCTGCTCAGAGTCTCTCACGAAATAAATCTCCGGAACCAGCGTAATATCCGCAAGCGAAAAACTCTCCGCAAAATCATCCAGCAAAAACCGCGTCCTGCTATACTGGTGCGGCTGGAAAACACACCAAAGACGCTCAGGCTCGTACAATTCGCGGATAGCACACAGCGACGCACGTATCTCCGTCGGATGATGAGCATAGTCATCGACAACCGTAATACCTTTTTCAATCCCCTTAAGCATGATCCGCCTGTCGATCCCCGCAAACGCGCTCAAATTCGCAAATATCTTTTCGTCGTTAGTCCCGCCCGTCCTACACGCCGCGATAACCGCAAGCCCGTTAAGCACATTATGCTCACCCGGCACAGATATACCCACCCGACGCAGCAGCTTATCTTTATAATATACATCAAAATTGTAAACACCGCCGGCGATCTCAAGATTTTTCGCAGAATAATCATAGTCACCTTCGATCCCGAAGGTGACAACTTTTTTATCCGGATTTAATCGTTTGACCAGCTTGCGAACATTGGCATCGTCACCGTTACAGATGATCGTCGCATTCTCTTTGGCCCCGTTGCCAAAATCAACGAACGCGTCAACGATGTCATCGATACCCGAATAGTAGTCCAGATGGTCTGGCTCAATGTTCAAGATGATCGCGATAGAAGGGTGCAGGTTAATAAAGCTCCTGTCATACTCGCACGCCTCTGCGATGAAATGCTTCCCCGTCCCTACCCCGCTTGAGTTCGATAGCTGCGGTATGTCCGCTCCGACAATATAGCTCGGATCCGCCCCAGCCGTTTGCATCGTACAAGCAAGCCATCCGCTTGTCGTGCTCTTGCCGTGCGTCCCTGCAACCGCGATCCCGTCGAAGCTATCCATCAGCCTGCCCAGCATCTCGGCGTATTTGTAGATGTTTATCCCGTTATCGAGTGCTCGTGCAAGTTCCGGGTTGCTAAGCCGTATCGCCGCTGAGATCACCACCGCTTCAAGTCCGTCTTTGATATTGCTGGCTGTGTGCCCGATACGGATGTCCGCGCCCATTGCCCGCAACTTGGCGGTAACTTCCGTCTCCTCCATATCAGAACCGGTGACGATACCCCCGTTCTTGACGATGATCTTCGCAAGCCCGCTCATACCGATACCGCCGGCACCGATGAAGTGATATTTTTTACCCGAAATTGAGTCGTTAGCCCCGACCATGACAATCCATATTGTTAAAAAGAAGTCCGTTTCAATACCAATCATCGGATTATAGCACAAATCACAGACAATTCAACCCTGACAGATAATTGTTGTTTTTCCTTTACTATCCTGCGATTATAGCCCATAATGACGCCTGTTATTGACAGGAGCATTAATATGAAGCAGCTACGTTGGCAGCAAAGATATGAGAATTTCCAAAAAGCCTTTAACCTTTTAAGCGGGGCCATGGAAAACGATCTGTCTCAGCTTTCCGATCTGGAAAAAGAAGGAATCAGCCAGAGGTTTGAGTTTACATTCGAGCTAGCCTGGAAAACCATGAAAGATTACATGGAGCACAATGGCATCGTACTCGACATGATCTCGCCCAAGACAGTTATAAAGCAGGCCTTTGCTTCCGGTGTAGTAGAAGACGGGCAAGTCTGGATAGACATGCTCGAAAGCAGAAACCTCATTACACATACTTACGACAAAAGCAATCTGCTTGAGACCCTCGAAAAGATTAATAAAACATATCTAAAAGCGATTGCAGGGTTGGATAATTTTTTAGAGAAAAAGCTCAGCGATGAATAAGTTCGGACTAAAAGATTCGGTTTTCCAGTCGATACTCGACGTATTCAAATCTCACCCCGAGGTAACCCAAGCCGCGTTCTTTGGTTCAAGAGCAATGGGTAATTTCAAGCCAAACTCCGATATTGATATTGTACTATGGGGACAGATCGATCAAACCCTGCTAGGCAGAATCTATTCCCAACTGGAAGACCTCTCAACACCATATATGTTCGACGTCAAAGTTTACGGCCAGGTAACACACCCCCCGGTAATAGAGCACATCGACACACACGCTGTCGTCATATACAATAAAACATCATAGAGTTAACGCGTAGCTTTATGTTTTTCAAAATCCTCTTTCGATATTGGTTCCGATGTTGATGATATTAATTCAAGCTTCCGGTTTTGTTTGAGTCTTTTTGTTAGCGACTCTGCGTCCTTTTTAGTGTTTACACAAATATGACCGGTCAGTTTGCCGTTCTCGGTCTTTGTTCTGAAATAACTTGTTTTTACACCATCGGAATGTCTATTATTAAAAGCATCCAGAAGTTCTTTTGCGGTCTTGGGGTCAAAGTCTTCTATACCTTTGAAGCTGACAATATATATATCCATCTCAGAGGCATCCCCATTTGCCGCCAACTTTTTGATCACCGTTTGTTTTCTCTTTTTTAATTCTTTTGACGATTCACTTGGCCTGTCCTCTCCATAATCGCTGCGTGTCACATATATCGCATGAACTTCATAATTCAAAAACCAAAGCCGAGCCTGTTTATCCGTCCTGGCGTAATAGCAGTGTCCTTTTCTACCATCGATATCCATATAAAGCACATTGTCCTGGAATTGATTTTTCTTGCCCTCTACCGTTTCGTCTGGCATCCCGAACACATCCAGTACCTCTTCCAACGGCATCCCAATCTTGATCTTACCCATAAAAGCAAACCCCGACCCCGGCCCTTCATGGCGAACCTCAACGATCTTGCATTCGCTCATGAAAACATTAAAATCTGCCGGGTACTGCATAATATATCTGATAGGCAGCTCAGGCGGATCGAATGTTTCCTGCCCCCACATACATCTTGTCGGATAGCCGAAGGTATTTATAACATCTTCCAGCCCTGCGTTATCAATATCAAACCCAGCAAGCTTCTCGTCAAAATCCTCAAGAAATGCCTCGGCATCTACAGGCATTTGCGTGCCCCCTGTCTTCTTCAAAACATAATATTCAGGTTTGCGGTGACGGATAGTATAGTCCCCGCTCTTCCATTCGAAGAACATATATTTTTCACCGTCAATTTCCTGAATATGATATTTCTCTGACGTCTTACTGTTATCGCACAGCACAACTCCCTTGCTCCATCTAACCCAAAAACCGTTCGGAGCATTGTCGTTAACGTGCAGAACTTTGCCGTTTTTATGAAATTCCAGTTTATTCAGAAATAGTTCTCCATCTCTTCCCCTCCATTGTTTTTGCCCCGGCACAAAGTCGGTAATATTGTCTACATAGTCGACGCTCTCCCACACTCCCACTACTTCAGGATCATTTATAAATGGAATATCTATATTGTCTTCAAGTCTGTCGAATTTCAAAAAACCAAGCCAGCACGCTACCCCAGCGAAGATCACTATCAAAGCAAACGCCCTTAAATACTTAAAGATCGGTGTTCCTGCCTTTTTGACAGTAGCCGCAGGCGCCTCCCCGTCAAGCAGTTCCGCATAATCTTCCGCAGGGCCCATCTCGATTATAGCCTGCTGATAGCCTTCCCATGTCTTGTCATCCTCATCAAGCTCTGCATACTTTTGGTCAAGGTGACTTGCAACATCTTCCAGCACCTGTTTCTTGGCAGGATGCTTTACTCTCATCAGCGATTTCTCAACCTGATAAAGATACCCCTCCTTAATATTATCCCACGTCGTATCCCCGCTCCCTTCGCTAACCTGCATCTCGTCAGCCGTCCCGTCCGATTCTGTTTCCGTCACCTGTCTAAACACAACATACGAATAAACGATAGAGATCGCTGCCACCGTCAGTACCGGCACAATAATAAGCCAAATACTATACTCCGGCCAGAACATCCCGCTGGTCGCGATAATCCCGCTGCCCATAAACAGCTTCCCGGAAACCTCATGCGTCCGCTTCCAAACGGTTTCATTGCTAAGCGTCCACGGCGTACGAATTCCCATAAACCAGTTCCGCTTGATGTTCTTCATGATATACCCGATAAAGAAAAACAAAGGCCCTATCCCGATCGGCATAATAACATTAGGGCTCATCTTAATGCCAACATTCCAAAGCAGCATCCAACAGTGAATGCCAAACAGCAGCAGGCATTCAGCGATAATAAAACCGAAATAATAGCTCTTAAACTTTTCAATGTTCTTCTTCAAAGGATCGATCCGAAGTATAACAAGGAATATTGCTGCTGTGATCGCCATAGCCGCAGGCATCATAAACGCACCAACTTCCTTGCCCATGGTATCGTCAACTTGCCCCTTCGCATTCCAATGACTTGCCATCCTGTCTGGTAGTTGAGGATAATAATAAAAACTAACTGCAAAGCCAGCGATTATAAGTCCCGCGATAATGATCAAACTCGTTTTTGTCTTCATTGAGTTGCCCCTTTCCGTATTTGCTCTATGCCTTGTTGTATCGTTGACCAGTGCCCGTTCATTTCGATTAATGTCTCTTTGCCTTTGCTCGTAAGCTGGTAATACTTTCGGGGCGGGCCGTCCTGCGATGGTTTGGTTTCGCTGGTTATAACCCCGTCAGTACCCAGCCTTGCAAGTATCGGATAGATATTGCCCTCACGGATCTTCATACCTTCGATCTGCTTAAGCACCTGCACCATCTGGTACCCGTGACAAGCATCCTTGCTAAGCATGTTAAGGATCACAAGCTCCAGCAATCCCTTTCGCAACTGCGTCTGCCAATTTAATAAATTCATTTTGCGGCTCCATAAGATTCATGTTACTAGTATACTGTATACTAGTATAGTCGAAAGTCAATAGAAAATCTTAACTTTTCTATGAAAAAATTCCCATTTCGTGTTCGTTTTTGCTCGTTTTTGCTCGTTTTTGCATTTTTTTTTGTTTTTTTGTCATCGTTTTTAGGTTTTAAACGCGTTAAAGTTCATTTTTGGACTAAAAAGAGGGGTGTTTTTTAAAAACCCCACTTTTTTCAATATTTCATTTTATTTTAACTATGCGGAGTCCGCTCCGCGGGCTAATCAGCAGGTCCTTCGACTGCGCTCAGGATGACACTTTCAGTGTCATTTTTGGCCTCTCAAAGGGGGCAGTTTTCAAAACTACGTTTTTTTGCCATTTGTTCCAATTTTCGGGGCTCCAAGTTGTAACATTGTTGTAACGTTTTTGCGCCGTTTTCAAAATCGTGACGGTCAAGGTACCTAAGGCATCAATTGCCCGCGCAGCTACGCTGCTCGCAATGACGGGCCTTGTGCTAACGCGAAACTTCGCGCTAAATGGCTATTTACTTTTTAAATAACTGCCTTCTGGCGGGATATGATCCCCTTGGTCTGCTGACCTGTCTTGACCCAGATGGGTCAATATATATTATACACTATATATTTAACAAGTCAAATTGTTTTTTAAAAATTTAACAAAATTTTAAAAAAAAATATTCACCACGAAATTACACGAATTTTGAAGCTAATATGCACGAAATCCGAAACAAATCCTAAATTCAAAAAAATAACAGGAGGTCGCGTTTTTAAATTGTCTAAGCCCGGGAAAGCCCCAGTGGGCTTTATTTGTTTCTTTTGGGCTAAAATCCGCTAAAATCGATAATTATAATTTTATTTTGAATTAATTGCCCCCAATTGCATCTGTACTGGTGATACGGGATAGTTTACAGGACATATATGAATCTTAATGGACAATTGGAACAGATAGTCTTTCGCTGTAAGGGTGGCGACAGGAGTGCTTTCGAAGAGCTCTTCGAACTCTATCAGCCCCGGCTGAAATACTACGTCCGCAGGCTCGATGGCAGCGCCGGCGCCGACGATCTGCTCCAGGACATCTGGCTTACCGTTTTTAAGAAGATCGGCAAGCTAAAAGAGCCCAAAGCGTTTAACGTATGGCTCTACCGTATCGCAAGAAACAGGGTTTTCACAGGGTTCAGACGCAAAGAAAGGTTCATCTCGCTGCCGGAAGAAAATGAGCTTCCCGTATCGAACAGCGACGAGTCAGCCTTCAGCGCAGACGATGCCGAACGATTGCATGCAGCGTTAGGCGAGTTGAAAACCCACCACAAAGAAGTGCTGACGCTTAGCTTCATCGAGCAGATGCCGCACCAGTCGATAGCAGACGTCGTCGGCTGTAAGATCGGGACAGTTAGATCGAGAATATATTACGCAAAGCGATCTCTTCGCAAAGAAATGGAGAGAAATAATGGATAACGATAAAAAACTATTCGAAAATTTATTAAAAGCAGACGGCCTGGACCCTAACGGCCCGAATGGATCTGAACGCAATACCTTTGCAAGATTACTCGACCAACAGTCAAAAACAAATCCAACGCTTAGTTATGCTAAGCTAGATGTATGGAGAGTAATTATGAACAGCAAAATCACAAAATACGCAGCAGCAGCAATAGTATTAATAGCACTAGGATTATCGATAACGCTTTTTGACAAAACTATAACGCCAGCCTACGCAATTGAGCAAACTATAAAAGCTTACAATTCCATTCGATTTTTGCAGGTAAAGCAGTTCAAGGCAAAGCAAGACGAACCGCTTGAGTATTGGATCAAGTCGGACGATCTGGGAAATATAGAAAAAGCAAGGTACTATCTGCCCGAACATGTTTCACCCGAGGACGGATCGAAGCTTATAACATGGACGCCTGAAAAAGCAGAACTGTTCTTCAAAAGAAAAAATGCTTATCTTATATTCCAAAGCAAGAAGATTGAAGGGATGATGCAGCATTTCCTGCAGCAGTCTCAGCCCAAACTGGTTATGCAAAAGCTCCTTGAAGACCAAAAGGCAGGCACTGTAGAAATGGACACGCAAACGCCGCAAGATAAACAAAAACCGATCACAGTTACCGTAACTGACAAGGCTAAACCAAGAAAGACAATTTACTATATAAATCAGGCAACCGATCTGATAACCTCTGTCGAGACTTATGAGATTAAAGACGGCGGCGACGTGTTGATCTCCACAACGGAATATTATGACTACAATGTTCCGATAGATGATAAGATGTTTACTATTGCAGACGAAATCCCTGAAGGCGTTACCGTAGTCGATCAGCTTAGCAGGCTTATCGGCATCCCGCAGGGCGATATGACCTACGAAGAAGCCGCGGTTGAAACAATTCGCCAGTTCTTTCAGGCTTTAGTAGACAAGGATTATAACAAAGCAGGGTTGATCTTTTCCGGTATATCTGAAGAAAAAGCAAAGGAAATGTTGGGCCGTCTTAATGTGACCAAAGTTATCTCGGTCGGCCCGGCAACACCATATCCTCTATGCGGAGAACACAGCTTTAGCGTCATTTGTCAGGTGGAATTAACCGATCCGGATGGCAAAAAGCGTACAAGGGGTTTCGGCGGTGTTAAAGCAAGATGCGGCGACGATGAAATGCATCCCGACCGATGGATAATCCACGGCGGAATCTAAAAACAACGATCAATCCACAAAAGGCCGGGCTTATTAGCTCGGCCTTTTTTATGTTTTCCCCAAAACTACATCGGTGGTCGTGAGTCGGTCAGGCACAGATCGACCAGTTCGTCGATAACCGCGGTCCCGGCGCACATAACAGTGTCCGCTCCGCCCCAATAAAGCTTCAGCGTCCCGTCATCTTCCGGCACCGCGGCACACGTAAACACTACGTTATGCACATAGCCCACCAGTTCCCACGGGTCCTCGGGGGTGAGTATCCACCTGTCAGACACACCAAGGATTACCGACGGATCGTCCAGTTTATGCAGACACACACCAAGCCGATAAACGCTCCCGTCCATCGTCGGATAAACACCGTGATAAATATTCAGCCATCCCTTGTCCGTCTTGATCGGCGGAGCACCGGGCCCGATCTTCATTTCGTCCCAGTGATACGTCACCGGCTTCATAATTATTTTTGAGTTACCCCAATGTATCAGGTCCGGCGAGTACTCGATCCATATCGCCCACGGGCTAATATCAGAGTGGGGCCGATCAAGCTTGACATACCTGCCGTCGATCTTTTCCGGGAAGATAACCGTGTTGCGATAGTCGGCTTGCGTAATAAAAGCGATCCGTTCGATATTCACAAAATCAGTCGTCTTCGCCAGCCCAATCCGCACCCCATGCTGCGAGTACGCGCTGTATGTAATGTAATATGCCCCGTCATCAAGCGGATTGATCCGCGGATCCTCAACCCCGAACGCTTCATACTTTGCAAAGTCACCCTCAGCCGATGGAACCATAAACGGCTCAGGATCGACAGTAAAGTTAAACCCGTCATCGCTGACAGCCTTACCGATGATGCTCCGTCCATTGTCCTTGTGCGAACGGAACAGCATGATGTATTGTCCGTTGTGTTTTACCACCCCTGCATTATGCACCGTCTCAACCTTATACGGCACGTCGGCTTTGGTCAGGATCGGATTGTTCTTATACCGCGTTACAAATTCTTTACCCATTGCAAGGCCCTTTATCTCAAAATCCAACATTGCTGCTATTTGTATATAATCGGAATCTTAGCACATTTTCTTAAGCAATAAAGAACTATTATTTCAAAGCCTTTTATGTTGCTTTAAGTATAGCTTTTAGCAACAGTTAAGCTTCGAGTGCTATCAGTGTGGCTGCCCTGCAATTGTGACATCTTATTGTATTATCCGGAGCGATTTAATTAAAAGTTTTTCTTGACTATCCTGCGTTATTATGGTAGATATTTCACGTGTGTAATTACTTTGTGGCGTGGTTTCACGCGTCAGATGCAAATTTGGCACAAAATGGGCATCAAATACAGTATTAACCGGTCGTAGTTACATTGATTCGGCGGCGTAATGTACGCGGGTTCGCTTTCATACATAGCCACGAATGAAGAGTAAGCCATACGAATTTGTATTATGTTATGATTTTGTTTGTTTTGCAGGAGGTGAGAAAAGTGGAAAAAGATAATTTAATTGATTCCAAGCCTATAGTCTCCTTACTATATCCAATTTCAATTGGCTTTTGGGTCAAGGAAATTGTTGATTATATCCAAATTCAAGAGATAACTTCCATTGAGAAAATGTTCCCGCAAGATTGGCTAACTTTGATTTCCGGGGTATTGTTTCTGCTGGATTTGATGTGTGTAATCTGGTGGTATGCCAAATACATATATCGAATCGATTCAAAACTTTCATTAAATTCATATTTCCTTGATCTTTTAATCTGTGGTGTGTTTGCACTGGCGGCAAATACATGGACAAAACCACATATCTTTCTCTTCCCAACTCTTTTTGGTTCTATTTTCCTTATGATGCGTTTATTTGCGCTTTACCAGAACTCAATTTCTTTTCATATAGACAGATATATTCTCAAAATAGCAGCTATGTATTTGGGAGTTGTTGTTCTTGTCGTAGTTACATTATTCGGGTTTGTAATAATTGATAAACCGAGTATGTCTGAGTTTTCAATAACTGAAGCGAAAACTAATGACGTCCAAATAATAGATGATTCGAAAAATAACAACGCTAATGACGAAACTGATAATTCTAAAGTAATTGGCCAAACTGATAATTATGGGAAGGAAAGATTTAAGTTAAGTTGGTCAGATGCAATATATAGTCCCGCCGGATACATCCTTCCTGCCGTTTTTTCTGCAATTGGTATTGGATTGACAATTGCATTCAGAAAGAAGATCGATGTAGCTGTCTCAATATATCTGGCAAGTACCGCAGATTCCTCGCCGGCATATCTTATGTGGCCGGATTTGGAATTATCCGATAAGTTGGATAACGAGTATATATTAGAAATAAAAAAACAGGCGATGAAACAACAGCATGCGAGAATAAGGCATAGAACCCAGGATGGCTTAAAGTGTTTCAAAGATTTATTCTTGAAACTTGGAAAGCATGACAGGATCTACAGCCGTGTCCACACTGAACCCGAACTTAGACTGCAGTCATACATACTTGGGTTACCATCCTCCGGAAACGAAGATTACGAAGAAGAGATCGAGAAAAAAGCTCTTATGGTTGCAGCATCGCATTGGCTTGACGATTTGGCGGATAGAACTGGATTACATGTATTTAAGCAGATCAAAAAAGGTCAGCTTTTAAGTGGAGAAAAGAGAGAATCTTTTGAATTATTCGAACGGATATACAAGCCGCTTATCACAAAACATACAGATCGTACTTTCTATGAGCAATTAGTTAGCATGATATCGAGTGCTTGTATTTTTCCGTTTAATAGAAAGAATATTTTCCTCGGGCTAAACAGGGTTGCCTATGGGTCGGTAATATTCAGCCCTAAGATATCGGAGGAGATCAGAAGAGTAATACTTGATGACCATAATGTCTTTCTAAAGGATTGGAATGTTGAAGGACCTGGAAAATGTTTTGAAAACAAAGTTGAAGAATTGCTTGACGAGATAGTAGGAGGTGGAGAAAGCGGATCGATACTTCTTGGCCTGACAACAAAAACCGCTCAGGAAATTGCGATGTCCAGCGAATGCCATGAAATGAATGTCAGCCTTAGTATTCTATATAGCCTTCTTTATGCACCGTTGATCTATTATCATAACATCGAAGAGGAGATTAAGGGCAATGAGATGGTTTCGCTACAGGCATTTGATACTGATTTTGATCTGTGGATTCCATGGTTGGATAAAACTCGTGATGTAATAGATTTTGTCTGGGACCCGAAATGCAGTTACCTCAGTGATTATGAACTTGAGAAAAAACGTAAAGAACTCAGGCTTCAGCAAATCCAGATGGCATATAAATGCTTTGAACCGAAACTACAGGGGTATATCAGAGATGGACTTAAAGATATTTACTTAAGGAAGCCGAAGACGCCAATCATCTAACAAGAGGTTCGCCTAAGGATTGTGTAGGGTTTTAATGGGGCATCCAGCAGTACAAACTGCGAATTATTCGCAAAGTCAACGGCCTGTCCGTTAGTCAGTTCCAGCGGATCGTCCATCGTTATCGTCCCAATGTTGCCGTCCGGACTAAGCGTTTCTAAGCGATCCCCGGCGTGTATCTTATTGCGTATCTCAAGAACGCATTTACCGTCCTGTGTTTCTTCCATGACGTTAGCTACGAATACAGTTTCAGATGTCGATAAACTCTCATCGATAGAATAATCGTCCGGCGTGATCCCGCCTTTCATGAATCCTTGCGAGTACCCGCGATTGGAAACGCGGTTAAGAAGCTCAAACGCTCTGTCAGCCGTAAACTCCTCCCCGTCAAGCATGCGCCGGTAAAACGAAACCACCGAAGCGATATAATGTATCGATTTCATTCGCCCCTCGATCTTGATCGAGGTAACACCCGCCTCTTTAAGCGCAGGCACGAATTCAAACAGCGCAAGCTCTCTGGAGTTAAACAAGTACAGCCCTCTGTCATCCTCAAACACCGGCATATATTCGCCCGGCCGAGTCTCTTCGACCAGCGAATACTTCCACCTGCACGGGTGTTTGCATTGGCCCCGGTTGGCCTTATACCCAGTCAGGTAATCGCTGATAGCACACCTGCCCGAGTACGAAAAGCAAACCGCCCCGTGAACGAATATCTCCGTCTCGATCTTGCCGTTTATATTTTTTTGAATATCCTGTATCTTTTCCAGCGACAGCTCGCGGGCAAGGTTCACACGTTTGGCTCCAAGCTCTTTATATGCAAGCGCCGCCTGATAGTTCGTCGTGTTCGCCTGCGTGCTAATGTGAAGATCGGCGTTTAGGCCAAGCTGTTTAAGCCGTTGCAATACGCCAAGGTCAGCTACGATAAACGCATCCGCGCCATACCCGTCAAGCGTCTTAGCGGTTTCAAGAAGTTTATCGAACTCGTCCGAGTACGGGTATATGTTTAAGGTGACATAACCCTTTTTGTTATGTGCGTGCAGGTAGTCAAGCCCCGCTTTAGCATCGTCAAACGAAAAGTTCCCCGCAAAGCTCCGCAACGACCCAAACTCACACCCAAAGTAAACAGCGTCAGCGCCATAGGTTACTGCCCATTTAAGTTTTTCTAAATTGCCCGCAGGCGCCAACAATTCCATATCAAACCCTAATAATAAAAAAGCATCGACGAAGTCGATCCCTAATTCCTTTTCTCTGTGCCTCTGTTATGAGGCCATCCTTCAAGT
>JAGLHQ010000081.1 GCA_023143375.1 Planctomycetota bacterium | reverse complement strand
TGAAACGAGAGTTGTTCAAGAAAGCAGGAAGAGGAAAGAAGTATCAGGACAGTACAAAGGATTTCAGAGCATTGACTGAACTGATTAATAAAACAGATAAGGATTTTAAGAAAGCAACTAAAGGGATAAGTGAACTATGACAAAAATAATATGCGATGTAGATATGTGCGGCAACAATGAATGTGGGGTGTGCTGTGCTGATGAAATCGAAGTTGTGAAAGTTTATCCGTATGACGAACATGCATCATGTATTACCGACTTATAAGGTGATTGAATGGAAGAGAATGAATATTTTGGAAGTGAACTTGGTGTTGACATATGGAACAATAAATATAGAAATGACAATGAATCATTCGATGATTGGTTAACAAGAGTATCTGGTGGTGATTCAGAAGTACATCAGTTAATCAAAGAAAAGAAGTTCATGTTTGGTGGTAGAATCTTAGCTAATCGTGGCATTGAAGGTAAGAACGTCTCGATGTCAAACTGTTATTACCTTGGTATAAAAGACGATTCTTTAGAATCAATCTACGAAACCGCAGGGAAACTTGCAAGGATATTCAGTGCAGGTGGCGGGGTTGGAATTGACCTTAGTACACTTGCTCCAAGAGGTGCAAAGATTAACAATGCTGCAAAGACTACAAGTGGCGCAGTATCGTTTGCACAGTTATTCAATACAACATCTGAACTAATCGGCACTGGTGGAAGAAGGAGTGCATTGCTACTTTCTTTGAAGAGTGAACACCCTGATTTACTTGAGTTCATTGATGCAAAGGCAAACAATGATTCAATTATGAAAGCAAACCTCTCAGTTCAAGTATCAGACGCTTTCATGAACAATGTTAAACATGGATTTGACCATTGGATGCAGTTTGAAAGACATAATGGGTCAAACACACATACACGATATGATGCAAATTATATATTGGATAGGCTTGTAAAGAATAATTACAACTGGGCTGAACCTGGCATTCAATACTTCGATAGAATGAAGGATTATAATATGATGCAGTACATTGGTGAGTTTGAATTCGAAGGTACAAACGCATGTAGTGAGAAGGTTTTAGTTAATAATGGTTCTTGTTTGCTTGGTAGTTTGAATCTAAGTGAATTCGTTTATAATGGTGTATTTAACAATCGTGATTTCAATGATGCAGTACGGGTTGCAATTTGTGCATTGAATGATGTATTGGATGAAGGGGTAGATAAACACCCATTGAAAGAGCAATGTGACGTAGCCAATAAATGGCGTGATATTGGATTGGGTGTAATGGGTTATGCTGATGCATTGATTAAACTTGGAATCACATATGGTTCAGATGAATGCATTGAATTCACTGCGGAGATAAGCGGAGATATGTTTAGATTGGCATTAATTGAATCAAGTCATATCGATTTTGAAGATTCAATATTCACAAGAGACCAATTAAGTCACCTCATCAAATCTGACATTGTAAATAGGAATTGTAGTAATTCATTGAAGGATAAAATCGAACGCAATGGATTACGTAATTGTGCGTTACTCTCAATTGCACCAACTGGTAGCATCAGTACAATGCTTGGTATCTCTGGTGGCATTGAACCACATTATGCATTGAGTTACACAAGAAGAACTGAATCATTGCATGGGGAAGAGAAGAGTTACGATGTGGAAATACCAATAGTTGAAGAATGGTTCAAGAATGCACCATTAGAAGAGCATGGTAAGTTGCCTAGTTACTTTGTAACCGCTAAAGACATACATTGGAAAGAAA
>JAGLHQ010000080.1 GCA_023143375.1 Planctomycetota bacterium | reverse complement strand
GGCGATGTGCAGTTGAAAATACCTGCAGGCCAGGCCATCGAATATATATTGCAGTTCTTTTTTAATGAGATCAACGTTAAGGAACTTTTAGCGTCATCGCAACAGCCCGAAAGCAATATTCAGGGCCGGATGAAGGGTGCCCTTAGCCTTTCAGGGGCGATCGGGGATATTGCCTCTAATACAGGCAGGATCACTCTTTCGGTTAACGATATGAAGCTTGCGAGACGCTCACTGTTTGGAAAGATAATTACCGCGATGCAGCTTAACAACCCTGCCGATTTCATGTTTAACGACTTGACGGTCGATGCATACGTGAGAAGAAAGACGATTCTTTTTGAAAATGTTTACATGTCCGGCAAAGGTGTCGTCCTTCGGGGCACCGGCAGTTACGATCTGGCAAGTGGGATCGTCGATCTCCGCTTCAATGCCTCCGGAAGGAAGATCACGTCTAATCCGTCAATGCTCGAATCGCTTGCCAAGGGCCTCGGCCCTGCGATGGTAGAAGTGAAAGTATACGGTCCGCCGGACACAGCCGAGATTACCGTAGAGGTTCCCATGATCAAAACGCCGTTCGATCTTCTGGGAGAAAAGCAGTAGCCTTTAGCCGAGTCGCTTAGTTCACCAGTTCTATCTTACTGAACATCACAAGGCTTACGGGATTGTACGGGTCGTCTTTTGTTTCACCGATCAGCCCGACCTTTTTCATTAAGAACTTACTAAGGTCCGTCGATGCGGCGTTGCCTGTTGGTATTGCATAGCAGATGATCTTGCCCGCGTCATTTACGATAATAAATCGCTTCTGGCTGGACCTGGTCGTATAGACGCTCGAAGGTTTCAGTTTTCCGACGACTGTGAATCTGTCAGGATCGACTATTTTCTTAAGCTCTTCGGCACGTCTTTTCTCGATCGTTTCTTTTGTTTTTTTCAGTTCCTGCTGTTGTTTTTCCAGCTCACTTCCGGCTCTTATCGCAAGCTCGTAACGCTGGAGTTCTTCAAGATAGAATTTTGCGTAGAGTCTCGCTTTTCC
>JAGLHQ010000008.1 GCA_023143375.1 Planctomycetota bacterium | reverse complement strand
CCCGAAAGGATGCTCACCGCTGCCATCGCATCATAGTAATATTCAGATGCGACCGGAACCGTTCCAGTCATCAATCCGATATGAACCTGTGCGCCATCGTGCTGAATATGCGTATAGTTTTCCCCGGTTTTCCCGGCTTCTGGTTTAATGTTATAGCCTGCCTGATCCGCACCGAAAAGTTCTTCGATCCGCTGACACACCTTATCGAAATCATATTTGCCCGCGACCGAAAATATTGTTTCAGACATGTTAAATCGTTCTTTAAGGATCGCCGCTGTTTTTGCAGGGGTAAGGCTTTGGACTTCTTCAAGCTTGCCCATTGCGGGCCGACCGAACGGGTCCGGATAAAACTGTTCGTAAAGTATCTGCATTACTTTGCTGCGAGGATCGTCGGCCAGACCGATTATATCGCTAAGCGTAAGTTCCTTGCTAAGGGCAAACTGTTTTTCGTCAAGTGTTGCTCGAAGGATAATATCCGCATAAAGGCCTATCGCCTCGCCAAGACTGCTTGCTTCCATTGCCGCCCCGAAAGCTATGTGGCTGCTCATCGCGTTGCTGCTTCGATGAAGGCCAAGCCCGTCGAGCGCCTCTATAAGTTGCCGGCTGTCCCTTTCGCCTGCCCCGCGAAAAACCCAGTCAGTTATAAGGTTGCTCGCTCCGCAGCATCCGCATGGAAGCGTAGATGCACCGGCAGGAACTAAAAAGTTAAATGCCGCAGACGCAACATCTGCCATCGGCTCGCCGAGAACGACCATTCCGTTCTGTAAGGTATGTCTTTGAGCAGTCTCTTTCATTATCTCACTTTCCGTTATTAAGCTACTGCCGCTTCGGTATTACCGTCCGAATCGATACCGTCAAACCGTACGCTGATCTTCTTGCTGACACCCTGTGTCTGCATCGTAACCCCGAACAGCACGTCGGCAATGCTCATCGTTCGTTTCGAGTGAGTAATGATAACAAACTGTGAATCCTTTTGAAATTCCTGAACGATCATATTGAATCGCTCGTTGTTAGCTTCGTCAAGAGCCGCATCGACCTCGTCAAGGAAGCAGAAGGGCGATGGCTTGCTTCTAAATACCGAAAACAGAAGTGCCAGTGCCGTCATCGTCTTTTCGCCGCCGCTTAGCAGGCTTATGCTTCGCGTCTCTTTCCCCGGAGGCCGTGCAACGATCTCGATACCGCACTCCAGAATATCTTCCGGATCTTCGAGGAATATATCAGCCTTACCGCCCCCAAACAGTTTCCGGAACAACCCCTGGAAGTTCTTGCGAACCTCTTCGAACGTATCGGCGAACTTGCCACGGCTTTCCTTGTTGATCTTTTCGATAAGGTTTTCCAGTTGCGTTTTGCTTTTGTTAAGATCCTCTGCCTGTTGCGCCAGGAACTCATAACGTTGTTCCAGTTCCTGCTGTTCGTCGATCGCATCGACGTTGACATTGCCAAGCCGTTCGATCTTACCCCGTAGCTCTGATATTTCGTTTCGCACCACGTCCCAGTCCAGTTCCGATTGCTCGAAGTCTTCGTATGCCTGCAAAAGATCCATCTGAAGCTCCTCGGTAACACGCTGCCGCAGGTCCTCGTCCTTAACCGACAACTGACCAAGCTGGATCTTGATCTCTTGCATCTGCTCTTCGACCTCTGCCTGATGCGCACGTCCCGCTCGAAGCGATTGTTCCGTCTGCGTCTGCTCGGCCAGAAGCTCGTCAACTTTTCTGTGAAGTTCCGTACTTGCCTTTTGTGCTTCGTCCTTTTCCACGTACAGTTCCGACACCCGCGAGTTAGAGGCCAGGATGTTCCGGTCAGTCTGTTCAAGCTGCTCGTCGCATCCGGTAAGCTCGGACTTCAACGTCTCAAGGCTCATCTGTCCATGCTGAAGCTGCCCATGCAAGCTCGCTATCCGCTGTGTTATAGATTTTTGCTGCTCGGATACCTGTCCGATCTGAACTTTCATATCCGTCAGTTTCGCAGCTTCTGAATTAACCATTTCTCTCTTTGCCGCGAACGATTTCTCAAGCTGCTCGATATGTTCTGTACGCGAGGTGTTTATAATTTCCAGATCGTCGAGTTTTTGCTTCGAGTCGTGTTCTTTCTGAACCGACTGCGTTATCTCCTGTTCGAGCATATCGATCTCGCTCTTTATCACAGGCTGTTCGTTCGTCAGCCGTTTTACATCCTGGCTGATGATCTGCATTTTGGATTCGACGTCGATCTTTTCGGTACTTGCTTCATAGATAGAGGTCCTAAAGTCCTTGCAAAGCTTTTCAAGGTGTTCGTTTTGTCTGCTGCCCTTATCCAGTTGACTTTCGATCTCGGCGATTTGCTGCTGGACGCCTGCGATCTCGCTTTGAAGCTGGCTTACCCGGCTCTTTCGCGAGATAAGTCCCTCGGCATTACCGACAGGACCGATACATATCGTATTTTCACCGTCGAACATTTCACCGCTTTTAGTGACAAATCTGTACTTGCTGCCAAGCTGTTTCGACAGACCTATCGCACGTTCAAGACTGTCCACCAGCAGCGTATTACCCAGCAGATTCCACACAAGCCGAGATTGACCGCTGTCATAATCGACGAACTCGACCATTCTGCCGAACACACCTTCGTATTGCGAAAGGTCGTCGGTACACACAAACGGCTCGACGCTTTCGGTGCAGATAAACTTAACCCTGCTCGCAACGTCACTGATGATATTCTTATTCGCCAAAAACGAACTTGCCGAGTTAACCACAAGCGTATCGGTCTTGCCTTCCAGGGCAGCCTCGACTGCGACCGCATACTCTTCGCTCGTCTCGATAACATCGGCGATGATACCGCTTACATACCCTTCGCCGCTCCGGGCCTTGTTCAAAATATCCTTAAGCGAGTTGCTAAGCCCCTCCTGTCTCGACTCCATATCGGACAGAACGTTAAGTTCGCTGCCAAGTGCGCTGCGTCGTTCCTTAGCCTCTGATAATTTGCCGCCGGCCTGCGTCTGTTCGTCGCCAAGCGATGACAGCTTCGCACGTTTTGACTCCAGTTCGGTTTGAAGCTCTCCCAGAACCTTGTTAATATCGCCCAGCTTCGTTCCGTACAGCGCCTTTTGCGTAAGAAGTTGTTGCAGTTGTGCGTGTGACGTGTGCGCTCGTCCGCTAAGCCGTTCTTTTTGTCCCGAAAGGTTGCTGCGGTACGTACCCATGCTTTGTATTTCGTTATGAAGCTGGGCGGTCCTTCGCACGATATCGATGATACCGGATTTTTCGTCTTCAAGATCCGCCTCGATCGTCGCCTGATCGGCGTTCAGTTCGTTGATCGCTTTTTCCATCTCGATAAGCTCGGCGTTCTTTACCGCGAACACTTCTTTGTTCTTTTCAAGCTCGTCT
>JAGLHQ010000079.1 GCA_023143375.1 Planctomycetota bacterium | reverse complement strand
TTCGCAAGCTCTTCTTCGCACATTTTGATCTGCCCGGGGTCGGTCAGACGCGTACTTGCCGACGTCAGATGCTTGACAGCATCGTCTTTTCGCCGCAGGTATCTCGAATACAGGATTCCCAGCATAAGCTCCACCTGCTCGAGGTATTGATAGTTTTTATAATTTGCCAGGAAGTTTTCGTACGCCTGTGCCGAGCATTCCCATTGATTCATCGCCATCAACTGGTTGGCGATATCAAGTTGATGTCGTTCCGGAAGTATCTGGGACCGGTCCTCTTTCGTCAATTCCATGTATGCTCTTGCCGCCGCCGAGAGATTACGCTGGTTGATTAAACCGATCGCCTCTGCCCGCAGTTTAAACGCCTTATCGTCTTTTTCCTTTTCCGCTTCGGTCCTGACGTCCTTACTCTTTACGTTTTTCTTATGCAGCCTGCCCTTGAACGGATCGTATCCCCCCGAGACTACGTCCCGATACTTCCGTCGCCGATTTCCCTGCTTCATCATTGCCAGCAGATCTGCGTAGTGCTGGGGAATAAGCCCCGTCGCCAGAAGCAGCATTGTCGCAATAATGCCGAAAGCATATCCGGACAGGTGCGCGTTGTAAGCGACAAGGGGGGTGGACTTGTTTACGATGTTATCGATCACGATCATTTTAAGCCCGATGAAATAGATCGCAGGAAGGTCCATCCTTCCGATGAAGAAAAACCAGTATACGATCGTGATAAGTGTCTTTGGGAACAGTACAAGATATGCGCCGGTAACGGCAGCGACCGCTCCGCTTGCACCAAGAACGGGCAACTCGCTAAGCATTACGTGGCCTATACCGCTTAAGACCGCCCCTGCCAGGTAGAAGCATGTATATCCGGTATGCCCAAGTTTATCGTTTACATTGTTGCCGAACAGGTAGAGAAAATACATATTAAAAATGATATGCATCCAGTTTGCGTGCAGGAAGGAGTATGTCACGAATTGCCATATCTGCGGCTGGGCAGGTGTAAGCTCAAACGCCTGCGCCCATACCCTCAACGGTTCTATGAAACTTTGGGCACCGTACCGTTGATGCGTCGGATGGTATGACAGTATAAAGATAATTATATTTACCGCGATCAGCACGTAGTTCGTGTACGGCGTTTTTCGCGGGCTAATACTAACACGGATCGGTATCATTTATTCGTTAATCCTGATCAAAAGCTTCTAAAAATTCAAAAACCCATTCTAATCTTAAAATCCGATAACTACAAACAAAAAAACAGAGCCGGCATCTTCCCGATATCGGCCCTGTTTTAGGTGTCCTACTTTACGAAAGAAGGAGCGGAACATTTTTGTTAGCTATAGAAAAGGTAATAAACAAAATGCCGATAGTCAAATTAGTTGATAAAAAAACTTTATTTTGGTGCAAAATCGGTGTATTACTGTATTTTATAGGACCAAAGGAGATGCAAATGGACACCGAAACACTGAAAAAACGCACTGGAAAGCTGAGCCGGCTGGTCAAAAAAAGCGGTGCCGATGCCATCGTTTTGACCGTCGGTGAGAATGTCTCATTCGTTACCGGTTTTACAGGTGACGATAGCTGGGCGTTGGTTTGCCGCTCTAAGGTAACGCTTATAACCGACAGCAGGTACACCGAGCAGGCGTCAAAACAGTGCCCTAATTGCAAGGTCATAGAACGCACCGAGGGTTTTGCAAAGACACTTGCCCGGGTCGTCGCCAAATCTTCGTCTATCAAAAAAATCGCTCTCGAAGACACCTGTTCGGTAAGACTTTTCGCAGCGGTAAAGAAAAACGTCAAAGTCAAACTGATCGCCTCCTCCGGGCTGGTTGAAAGCGTCCGTCGCCAGAAGGATCCCAAAGAGGTCCGGCATATCGCTAAAGCAGCCAGGATCGCATACAAGGCGCTTGATAATGCGCTGCCGAAGCTGCATGTCGGCATCACCGAAAATCAGTGGGCAGGCATCGTTGACCTTGAGATACGAAAACAAAACTCGACGATAGCTTTCGACACCATCGTTGCTTTCGGCCCGAACGCTTCCCGTCCGCACCATCAGCCGGGCAGAAGAAAACTCAAAAAGAACGATTGTCTCCTGATAGATTTCGGTGTAAAGCACAAAGGATACTGCAGCGATATCACAAGGTGCTTCGCAGTCGGTTTGCCAGGCGAGTTTTATCGTAAAGCTTACAACGTAGTGCTAAACGCACAACAGCAGGCGATCAAAGCTGTCAAAGCAGGAGCAGATATTCCAACACTGGATGCCGTCGCAAAAAAAGTTATCACTGACGCAGGCCTCCCTGTATATGGTCACGGCACGGGCCATGGCTTAGGGTTGGAAGTTCACGAGGCTCCTGGGGTCTCCGCTGCCGTTAAGGACAAACTAAAAGTCGGCGACGTCATAACAATAGAGCCAGGCGTATACATTCCCGGAAAACTCGGGATAAGAATAGAAGACGATGTACTGGTGACAAGGACCGGCTGTAAGATACTGACCAAAGACACTAAATACGGGTTCTCCGCGCCAGGCTTACAGCAATTAGTCATCTAGCACTATTGTTGATCGCTAAACAAGCCTAAAGCAGCTTCATGATCTGGAGGATGACGATTCCACACGAATTATCTCTTGACCCGGACTTTTACTGGCACTACAATACCATTGTTCGCAGGGGTGGCCCAAAACAGGCCTGAGAGAAACCCTTTGAACCTGATCAGGAAGGACTTGTTCCGACCTGCGTAGGGAAGCGAAGATAAAGGTCATTGATCTTAAAGTCGCTTCTCGCTAAAGCGATTTTTTTATTTTGGAGTTTTAATGGCCACTCAACTTGAAATTGCCCGCAGCGGACACATCTCCGATGCGGTTAAATGCGTTGCTCAGCAGGAAGGCATTCCCGCAGAAACTATAAAAGACGAACTTGCAAAAGGGCACCTTGTCATCCCCGCAAACACCATCCACCTTGCCGACAACCTCGTCCCCAAGGCGATAGGCAGAGCCGTCTCGGTAAAGATCAACGCTAACATCGGCGCAAGTACAGTCCTTTCGTCGCTCGACGACGAGATTGAAAAGATGCAGATTGCCATCGATCTCGGCGCAGATGCGATAATGGACCTTAGCACCGGCGGCGATCTCGACGATATCCGCAAGCAGCTTTTATCCAGATGCAGCGTTCCCTTCGGAACAGTCCCCATCTACGAAGCTATCGTAGACCGCGACGTCGAGGACATCACCGAGGACCTGATACTAAAGGTTATCGAAAAACAGGCTGCCCAGGGTGTTGACTTTTTCACCATCCATGCGGGCCTGCTAAAAGAACACGTCGAGCTTACGGCAAAACGCATCTGCGGGATTGTAAGCCGTGGCGGGGCCTTGCTCGCCAAATGGATGTTCCACCATAACAGGCAGAATTTGTTATACGACAGATTTGACGACATCTGTGCGATCATGAAGCAAAACGATGTATGCTTCTCGCTAGGCGACGGCCTGCGCCCGGGGTGCATCGCAGACGCAACCGACGATGCGCAAATAGCGGAGCTAAGAACACTCGGCGAGCTTACACAAAGGGCACTGGAAAACGGCTGTCAGGTAATGGTCGAGGGCCCGGGCCATGTCCCTTATGACCAGATTCAACACAACATGGAAATCCAGCAGGAAATATGCAACGGCGCACCGTTCTATGTTTTGGGCCCGTTGGTGACCGACATCGCACCCGGCTACGACCACATCACCTCCGCCATCGGCGGAACCGCAGCGGCGATCCACGGGGCATCTTTTCTTTGCTACGTAACGCCGCGAGAGCACCTTGGCCTGCCGAATGTAGACGATGTACGCCAAGGCGTAGTCGCCTCAAAGATCGCCGCACACGCAGCCGACATCGCAAGAGGGTTTCCCGGTGCCGCAGAAAGAGACAAGCGTCTCAGTATCGCAAGGGCGAACCTTAACTGGGACAAACACCTCTCCGAAGCACTCGATACCGATACCGCAAGAGAAATGTACCACCAGGCCTGTGACAAAAGCAGCATGCCGGAAAAAGAGGGCCAGGGCGATTACTGCACAATGTGCGGACGCCAGTGGTGCAGCGTAAGGATAAACGCAGAGCTAAGAGAAAAGCTAAACGCACCCGCGAAATAAATACTTAAAACGCAAACTCGGAAAAGCCAATGACTGCATCGAGATCGTAAAAAGAACAGGCTGCCGACTCAAAAAAATATAGATCGGCCCATCCGCCGGCGCCTAAGCTTTCATATCGTTTACACTTTAAATTGCGTTCTGTTTTTGTTTTTAAAATTAGGATTTCGATAATTCGATATTGTTTCGTCCGCCTCTGGCGGATCGAATTTAGTGCTTAGGATTTCCAGTTTATCCGGGTTAGGTTCTCATCGAGTCTATCTCAAGGAATGCTATAGGAAGGAAGATGAACACCGGCATCCACGCCCAAAGCTCTGGGCGCACCTGGTTAAAGAACACTTCCGTCGCGACCATCTTGCACGCGAAGCTTACAAGAAAGCAAGCCGTAGTAAAGCCAAAGCTGACCAAGATCGCTGTTTTCATCCTTTTAGGATCGCGGCAAACAAGTATCGGCAAAGCGACCATCAGCATCACCATATTGGTGATCGGGTTGGTAACTCGGAAATGTTTTTGGCTGTAAAGTTCGGGCAGATCCTTTATTCGCGAGCGTTGGCTTGCAAGCGTTGACAGTTGCGCAGAGCTTAGCATGTCCTTAAACCCCTCTTGCCGTTTTATTGGGATGTCAGAAGGCGTCAAGTCGCTTTCGTAAAAACCGATCGGTTCCGGTGCGATCTGCACGTCGGATATATCTGCCCCGCGGTCAATTTTTACATACAGACCTTCTATAAGATCCCAACCGCCCGTTTCATCATTATATACCCCCTCCTTAGCCTGTATCTTACCGACAACTTTCCACCCCGCCGCCCCATACGGCTCGCGAATAATAATAAGCGGGCTTGCAAGTGTCGCCGTTTTTTCGTTAAAGTCCTTTGTACAGATAAGGGATCCTTTTGTGTCGCTCATAAACCAAACGTCGTACCGGTCTTCACCCGGTAAAGTGTCATGCGACATCACCAGCCGATTCGCAAGCCGTGGTATTATCAGTTCTTGATCGATAACAAGCAGCCCCGTAAGCAATGTCGCAAGCAGTACGATAGGTGCGATCACACGCTTTAAACTAACACCCGAAGCCATTATGACGATAAGCTCGTTGTTAGACGTCATTTTCACAAGAGAAAACGTTGCTGCAACTACCGTGATGATCCCGGCCAGATCGCGAAAATATTGTGCGCTGCGTGCAACGTAGAACATGCTTATGTTTTTAATAATCGAGATCGTCTCTACTCCATGCTCGGAGTGCTCGGCAAATTCATCGATATTCAGAGAAAGATCGACAATGATAAGCAGGCCGATCAGCACCATAAAGGTAATCGCATATCCGATCAAAAAATTCTTTGCGATATATTTGTCAAGGATCTTCATTCTATTTCCATCTAAGTTTTAAGCAATTTCCTATAAAGCCCAAGCATCAGCAGCGTCAGCAGCAAAAGACCGGACCACATCACATACAAACCCGTAGACGGTGTCATATCAGGATGCTTGGTCAGTTGCCTGCCGGACATCATAAAGATAATAAGTACGCCGAAAGGAACCGAGCTTATACCGAACGCGCTCAACAGATGGCCGCCCTTTAGCATTATGCCAAGCGCGATACTCGTTAGTATAAGGCTGATGCAGCCGATACCGAAAATAAGCCGCGAATGCGTTTCGGCAATTATCTCGATATAGGTCTTCCGGATATTTCTCTTTATCGCTTGGATACTGTTTAGAAGCTCGTCGCTGGGCTTACCTTTTAGTATCGCCTCAGCAGAGTCCAGCGTCCCGAGCAGCCCTTCGATTCCAAGCTGATCGAGAATCTTTTCAGGCATTGGCAGCTTCTTTATCACATGCTGTGGTGTCAGTCCGTTGATGCCGCCGCCCCTGTCCCATCGAGGGTTTTCAAGAACCATATACAGCGAAGTTTCGATCTGGTCGGGATCCTCTAAGCGAATCTTTCCGTGTGTACTTTCCCATTGGCATATTTTCGCGTGAGTAACCGCATCGAACTCGGTAAGGACGATCGGACCTGTCAGATTTATAGTTCCTTCTGATAGGACCGAGCTTTTATGTGCCGTAAACACTATGATCTTATCGGCACGTTCGAACTGGTAGTGAAAGTTGTTTTTATCGGAGATTCGATCCATAATATCTTCGCTCAGCATCTCAACGGCAAGCTGGCCTCGCGCATCGATCGCCTCTTGGCGGATCGGATAAAACTCCATCATGTCGGCCTTGATCTTCTTGATCTGATCGTTTCGCTTAAACTTGATGTCGTCACGCAAAAGAGAGTCGAACCTTTCCGAGACAGGAAGCTCCTTGAAATATTCCTGACTGAAATCGTCTATCTGATAGGTCTCAATAGCGACGACCCTGACGACATTCTCTGAACCTGTCTGGTCGATAAGGATCTTGGCTTTCTCTGCCGTTATCAGCTTGGTTGTTACTCCGTTAACTTGTTTTATTATGCTAACACCCGTCAGTATGTTATTTTTAGGATCGGCTCTGTCAGCATAGATCATCAGCTTTTTACGGTTGAGCTCGCAGTAACCATTGCGATGAATGTTACGGAAAAGCATTTGCTTGGAATTGGCCTTGATCGCCTTTTCTGCGCGATGAACAAACGCAGGAACTACATGAAAACTCAGTACCAGCGTCGTAATAGAAACCGCTAATGCAAGGAAAAGACCCGGATAAACCAGCGACATAACGCTAACCCCGCTGGCCTTGCACGCATTAATTTCGTTATCGCTTGCAAACCGACCGTAAACCAGTGAGGAGGCGAACAATGCACTCATAGGAAGAACGAAAGTTAGAGTGATCGGCAAAAAATAACCCAGAAGATGAACGATCTGATCCGGACCGACGCCGTATTTCTGAATAGGCGGGATCATCAAGCCAAGACTCAGGATCATCGTAAGCGCCGCCGTCGCAAGAACAAAAACACGAAAAAGCTCGCGAAATATATATCTATGTAATGTAAAATTGATCATCCAAAAATCCATATATCAAAATCAATTGTTAGCCCGCTATTCTTGCAGGAATTTGGTATTTTGCAACAAAAATATAGCGCCAAAAGAAACATTTATGCCCTTGGCAACCGGTTAGTGGTAAAATAATCTGTTTGACCCGAGCACGTTTAGCGTGTAAACTTTCAGCCTGTATCTGGAAAATGAGGATTTTAGAAGGCCTGAAAAATGGAGAAAGTACATCTTAACGAAGATTACCGAGATGCGTTCGGTTCCGCAGGACTAAGATCCTTCGAGGACTTCTTCGATCATCAAGACAGCCGGATAGTAAACACCAATAAAAAAAGAAATGTTTTAAAGTTC
>JAGLHQ010000078.1 GCA_023143375.1 Planctomycetota bacterium | reverse complement strand
AAGGACATGCTGTTTACGTCCCTTAACTTCGGGTATATATGTTCGCAGGCCAGGGGTGAATGGAATAATGCCAACATCCTTTTGGGCAATGGCATCGATACATACCATCCCGCTTGTTATGGGGAGCAAATCGTTTGCGGGATCGAAAAAAGATCTTTTTTTGTCACAGAAGCCATTGACGGACAATCCCTCACCGATTACGTTTCTGCCAACTGGGCCTCGATAAGCCGTAACGAGAAAGAAAATATTATAGCATCGCTCGGAAGGTTTGTTCGCAAAATACACGATTCTAAGATATCCATGCCCGATCTTTACCTGTGGCACTTCTTCATAAAGGAAGATTTTTCCGGTAAAGGCGACCATCAGTTTGCAGTTATAGACCTGCACCGAATGAGCACAAACGCACGCCCGGATACGCGTTATAGAAATCTCGCCGCTTTCATCTTCAGCCTGTCCGAGAAATACTTTGACGATGGTTTCAGAAAGTTGTTCCTTGATGCTTACATAGCTGACGACTTCCCGCACGACCCTGACGAGCTTGTAAAAAAGGTAAACAAACGAGCCGCTGTCATCACCGCACGAAGATGCCTGATGAACTACTAAACTACGCCTTTGACGCCACCTTGTCACTCCAGCCGTAGGATGGGCAAATCTTTTGCCCATGCGGTTCTGCTATGAACTTAAATAATACCAAAGGTATTATTTCATCAGCTTGATTATCTCGTCAAGATCGTTCGCACATTCCACCGGCGGATTGCTGAACGGGCCCTGGCTGTCCTTATGATAATTAACCGTTACATCCGGGTCTTTCAGTTGATGCCCGGTAAGCACACATGCGATTCGTTCGTCTTTGCCGATGGTACCGTCCGCCAGCAAGTGCTTTAGCCCCGCGATAGTCGCCGCCGACGCAGGCTCGCATCCGAGCCCGTGCAAACCGATCTGCGCCTTGGCGTTGACGATCTCTTCGTCGGTTACCGCAAGCACAACGCCGTTACAGACATCCAGTGCCCGCAGGCATTTCTTCAAATTCACCGGACGTGATATCTCGATCGCCGACGCACAGGTATGCGGCGAAAAGTTCTTAGCCGTAAGTTCTGCATAGTAAGCGTCGATGGTCCCCTGATCGACATTGCCCCCGTTCCATCTTAGTTTCTTATCGTTATACAGGTCGCTAAGTGTTCTGGCACCGTCGGCGTTTATCACAGCCAGCCGTGGTATCTTACCGATCAGCCCAAGCTGCTTAAGCTCCATAAACGCCTTGCCGAAAGCGCTTGAGTTGCCAAGGTTCCCCCCCGGCACAATGATCCAGTCAGGAACTTCCCAACCAAGCTGTTCGATGATCCGGAACATGATCGTCTTTTGACCTTCGAGCCTGAACGGGTTTAGCGAATTGACGAGGTAAATATCGAGTTGCTTGCAAACATCCTGCACCTGCTTCATGCAGTCGTCAAAGTCACCCATTATTTGTATCGTATGACCGCCGTAATCCATCGACTGGCTAAGCTTACCGAAAGCGATCCGTCCGGAACCGATAAACACCGTACATTTAAGTCCGCAGCTATGTGCATACAGAGCCATCGACGCAGAAGTGTTACCAGTCGAAGCACACGCACTTGCCGTCGCCCCTACCATTGTCGCATGGCTAAACGCCGCTGTCATCCCGTTGTCCTTGAACGATCCCGACGGGTTCATCCCTTCGTATTGAAGGTGCAGGCGACCTGCCGAAACACCAAGGTCCTTTGCAAGCCCATCGTTTAGCTGAAGGATTGTTTGCCCTTCGCCGATACTTACCTTGGTTTCGTCCGGACAAAAATCAAGCAGTTCCCGGAACCGCCACACACCCGAAAAGTCAAGCCGGTTATCCTTTGTTCCCCAACGCTTTGCAAAATCCGACATCTTGTCAGGAACATTGATCTTGTCCCAGTCATAGACAATATCAAGCAGCTCGCCGCATTTCGGACACTCTACAAGCGTCTCGCTGCAATCGAACTCCGCACCGCATCCAGGATTAATACACCTCTGAAAAGCTAATTTCGACATAAGTATCAAGGCTCCTTATTTGTAGCAGTTTTCGCTCAGTCACATAACAGTCACATAAAAAACACCAGCTAAGTTATTTTATAAAAAGAGCTTATGTCCAAAGGGTACCCTTTGCACACAAGCATAATCACATAAACGTAATTTCATCATGCCCAAATTGGGACATATTTAGCATGTCTTTTGGACCTATTATCCGGATCATGCGGCTTAATCAAATCGGCCTTTATGGCATCGCCGATAATTCTAGAGGCGGTTGAATAATTCTCCTCCTCAATACCAAATCTATCTCTTAAAGTTTGATTCGTCATGAGATCACTTGAAACATATTTAAGACAGCAATGCTGATAACAAGCTCTTATTTTATCATCTTTTTTCATTTGGCGCAATGTTTTATGTGCGTACAGAGTGGCTCTAAAATATGTATCTTCTTCTATAAATGCAGGTGCGGGTAACTGATTAGACTCTACTGAGTCAACGACTTTGTCAATACCGCTGCCTCTTTCTTCGCATATATTTATTCTTCTCATAAAAGAAGCGAGTTTTTCATTTCTTGATCGAGGCATATGATCGATAAATCTTAGCGGGTCAATTAAAGGTTTACCCGGATTACTTATTTCGATCCTATCGCTAAATATTTCAACCATAGGACCGCTCCCCGATATACTGAAATCCTGATGGATCAAAGCATTTGCAACCAGTTCACGGATAGCGATTTCAGGATAAGCTTTTACTTCCTGTCTAAACGATTTGCCAATTACCTCACTGGATGGAAGTTGGTCGTTAATGTAATCTATTAGTTCTCCGAATCCGACTGCATAACCTTTGCCGAATCGTTGCTCTTTGATAGTCTCTAACTTGTCTTTACCTTTGTAAATTATCACCCGTACGGCTTTGCGAGATAAATTGTCAAAAAAATCGAGGCTTTTTGCGAATAGAATGGCTCCTAAGTTTGTGATACTAACGCGATTGTGCTTTCTTATTAAAAGCTTTTCCTCTTTCAATTTATCTAAGATGGCTTCTTTGTTGTCTGGAAGATTTAAACTCAACAAGCTGAAATAGCTTGGGTAGTCAAGCAGCTTTAGAGCTTCGTTTTCATCTATATCGGATAACGCTATTTCTCTCTCAAAGCTTAGCTCTACTCTCTTTCCCCAGATTTCCCGTGCCTTTCCGGGATGAGCATCTAGTTTTTTCTTGTATGAGCCGACCCTGATATATGCAGTCCCTTTAAAACGGACCGGTCTATTGTATGTGGCACCGATTTTAAACATCACTATTTTGAATTTATCATAAGAAAATTCAAATATTTCAAAGTCAATTCTTGGGTCAAGTTGGGTTGCAAGCCAGTTTTCAAGTTCTTCATTGCCGATTTTAGTGCTTTTGGGCTTGAAGTTTGTTCCGATGATCTTGTGTGTTTCGTTTTCGACACCCCACACCACATAGGCGGCAGGTTTGTTATGAAGGCACGCGGCATTAGATAATGCAGAAATATACTCGCCTATCGTGTTCGGTTCAGAGTTGTTAATCTTGAACTCTACCCATTCGCATTCAAAGGGTAATGCTGTTAGCTCATTAAGTTTTAGTTTTAATTCGCCTGAATTCATATCAACGAAACACAAACATTAGAATAATAGTTTAGCTGTTGAATTTTCCAATCATTGCCGGCAACTCGGATATCTTATCTATCACAAGCACCCCGTCGCCTGGTTCCTTACCTTCGTTTGTATACGCTCTTTTAAGCACCGGCGTCATCCCGGCCTTTGCCGAACCCTTAACATCCTTATCGACGCGATCGCCGACATACATTATATTCTCGGCTTTCACTCCTATCATCTCGGCGCCGGCCAGGAATATTCGCTTATCCGGCTTGCGAAAGCTGTACTGATACGAGTATATCCGATGCTCGAAAAATTCCAGTATACCTGCCTCGGCAAGGTGCTTATCCAGTGAATGGCTGTTTACAAAAGTATTCGAGATTATCCCAAGCTTTATACCCGCGTTCGACAGATTGCCAAGCGTCTCTTTGATATCCGGTTCCGTATCTGCCAGCCGTTTTAGCGGTTCGTACCACAGATCGTTTATTTCAAGCCACTGTTCGTTGCTAAGTTGATAACCTCTTTTATTACCGAGCCATCGAAGCACCTCAAGCGAATCGAAATCGTTACCGAAAATACTTGACAGAACAATACGCACCTGAAGGTTCAGCAGGTTTCCCCACAGATAGCGCCGAAAGCCCCGGACCTTTTGACCGCGTTGTTGCAGATAGTCCCACGACAGCCGCCCTGAAACCTTAAAGAGACCAAGCGTATCGACCTTGCCGAAGTTCAGCAGCGTCTCGCCAAGATCGAACAGAATGCCCTCTATCTCATTATCAGCCAAGTCTAAACCCTCAAAGCTGGAACATCGTCGCCGAACGCTTCTTTTATCCACTCAAGCATCTCGTCTTCCGAAATAGCCGAAACGCGTTCTGCTGCATACTCGGCGTCGATCCTGTCCTTGATCCCGATGACCTTCGGGTCATGCTTTGCTATCTCAATCTCGAAGCGGCTCTCAATGAAATGTTTGATGCCCGCTGCACCGCTTTTATCGGTGATCGCAACCCCGACAGGACGATTAAGCAGTTTGCCAGTGTCGAAGCAGTTGTAGATCTCTTCGTTTTTCAAAAGGCCGTCGGCATGGATGCCCGCACGCGTTACGTTAAAGTCTTTGCCAACCAGCGGATAGTTCGTCGGAAGGTTAAACCCAAGCTCTGCGTTAGCATATCTGGCAAGCTCGGTTATAGCTTCGTAGTTAACCTTAGGGTTGGTGCCCTTTAGCTGTGCATGTTCGATAACAAGCGCTTCCAAAGGCGGATTGCCCGTTCGCTCGCCGACGCCGAACATCGAGCAGTTCGCCGCGCAACATCCGTATAACCACGCGGTACCCGCTGCCACTTCCACTTTATGGAAGTCGTTATGTCCGTGCCATTCCAGCCATTCGCCGGGAACGCCGATCTCAAGTAAGCCCGCCACCAGTTTCGGTACGCTTCGAGGAAGAGTAGTTCCCGGATACGTCACACCAAAACCAAGAGTATCGCAAAGACGGATCTTAACGATAGAGTCATACTCTTTGCTAAGCTTCATCAGCTCCGAGGCGAACGGAAGAACAAAACCTTCATAGTCCGCACGAGTTACGTCTTCAAAATGACAACGCGGAATAACGTCGTTATCAAGCGCCGCTTTTACAACATCAAGATACGCGTTCAATGCCTGACCGCGAGTCTTGCGAAGTTTCAGGAAAACATGATAATCGCTCGCAGACGTAAGGATACCCGTTTCTGCAAGTCCCATTTGTTTTACAAGTTTAAAGTCCGACGAAACTGCGCGAATCCAGCCGGTGATCTCAGGGAATTTATATCCGCGTTCTTTGCAAAGCTCGACGGCCTCACGGTCACGGTCCGAGTACAGGAAAAATTCGCTCTGGCGGATAAGCCCCGTGCCGTTGTCGATCTC
>JAGLHQ010000077.1 GCA_023143375.1 Planctomycetota bacterium | reverse complement strand
CAGTCATCAAGTTTAATTTTTTTCTTTGCCATAATAATACTCCCGATCTATAAGATGTTTATTTCGCAGGCTTTATGCAGCATCGACCGTCACGAACGTTTGCGGGACGCAAAGCCCTGATTACAAGTATATATAGTATAGCCGAGGTGGGAGTCGAACCCACACGCCCGTTACGGGCAAGGGATTTTAAGTCCCCAGCGTCTGCCATTCCGCCACTCGGCCAAATGCCATAAAGCATTTAATCACAATAAGTTAAGGACTTAAAGATCTCTCAACTTGACACAAATCCGGGTCCGGCTAATCGCAATTCAGACGCTTTACTTCTGTCCGAACTGACCTTAACAAGCATCCCCGGCCCAACCCCAGCAAAGCAATTATAACCAAACCCAACCACTTTGCAAGCCCATTTTTTGGTAGCCTTATAGTCTTTAGTCTTTAGTCTTTGGTCGATAGGGCGTGGAGGCCGGGTGACAGCCGGCGGGTTCTAGTATAAAAAAGTCGGGTATTGAAAATTGGGGTGAAAAAAAACGCTGAGTACGGTCGGAGGCGCGTGATCGGAGGCGGCGGGTCCTGAAAAGGGGTATTTTTCGGCTGGGATGGCCGATAAATGAGTGGAAGAAGTAAAGGGGAGTCGTTTTGTTGCGGGAAAAATGACACGAAAAACTCACAAAAAAACGTGTGTTTTTTGGCGAAATATGGAAAATAAATACAAATAAACACAAATAAACACAAAAACGCGCACCAAAGGGACTTTTTTGAAAAAAACGTGAGTAGGAAAAAGTTCTTAATAGTGGGTTTAGGGGCTGGAAACGCTAACTGGTACTTGGGAATCGTGAATGTTAATAGATTTAACAGACCGTGATTAGTGATTCGTCCCCGATGTGAAATCGGGATTTCGTTTCACTCAAGATTTGTGACTCGTGATGTTCAATCATGACGGGCAAGACGTAAATTGCCTATTGCCCCAAAAAGGAACGTTTGACGAATAAAGGTGTGATTTATGTTTTTTTTCGCTTAGGTAGCTTGACTGAAAAATCTAACTTTGGATAATCAACTGTGATAACATATCTATTCATAAAATCCCATGCGCCTAGAACTGTGACCCCCAGTCCTTTGATAACCTCAATTTTTCCCTGCAGCTTACGTATAAGTTTACATTCATCCGCAGAATTTGTCGCATCTGGATTTTGCGCCAGCACCTCAATAATAAACGGATGTGGGTATGACCATGCCTTCCCGGCTATGCCAAATACTTCTTTTGGTTTTACGCTCTCAACAACTATGCCAAGGTCATCGGCGATATAACCCGGTATGGCTGTGGAAGTTGCCCCAGTATCAAGCAATGCAAAGGTTGGATATACCCCGCCGTTTTTAGGGTTAATGATCCGAATAGGCAATAGTGGCGCAGGCACCCCAACTTCGCACTTAGATATAAATGGATGATTATCTACGGGCATCAGAGAATGAAACAGGTTCCCTTGTCAGGTACGAAATGTATTACAGGCGAACTAGTTTTCTTGGTAGCACGATTTTTGACCGCTTTAGGGTCTCGGCCTTGAGCAAGCACTTTTTTGGAAAAAAACGAAGCGGTAGCGACAAAACGTCCCCCATAGTTATTCTTAGATGTTCTTCCCCTAGCCACTTTCAACTCCTGTTCTGCCTGTTTCCATATATATTCTACTTGTTATTCGACCAGATGGAAGAAAAAAATAACTACTTTACTGCAAGTTTTCGTAAGTCATTATATTACAATACTTTACATTGGCAAAAACATCCGTAAAAATCAACCTTATATATCGGCTTTAATTCCAGTTTTAACATGAGACAGCTAAAATTCAATGATCTAGAGATTATAACGAAACTGCACCAGGTGCATTTAATTGCGCCTATGGAAAATAAACACAAATAAACACAAAAACGCGCACCAAAGTGACTTTTTTGAAAAAAACGTGAGTAGGAAAAAACTCTTAATAGTGGGTTTAGGGGCTGGAAATGTTAACTGGTGGGTGGGGGTCGGGAATGTTAAAAGATATTTTTGGCCACGAATGACACGAATGAAACACGAATTTAAAAGAAAAGATAAAAGCTATTTAGACAGGATCACAGGAAAGAAAAGGATCTTAAAGAAAGGTTAAAAGATAAAAACAGATTTTCAGATAGGATCAACAGGAAAAAAGCAGATTCACCCCGAAATTTATGCCCCAGGTAGGAGCTTGACAATCGGCTGATGCCGACATATTATATTCTAAGTATAACCATTGAATGCAGAAGGAAGTGATAAATTGTAAGAAAGGAAAGTTTGATATGGGTATACCTGGTCCGTTGGAATTTGCAGTCATGTTGTTTTGTGCGGCAATACTTGTCATTCCATTTTGGAAAATATTTTCTAAGGCAGGGTACAACGGTGCCTTGTCGATTCTTATGCTAATACCTATTGTAGGAACAGTTCTTCTTTTTTATTTAGCGTTTTCAAAGTGGCCTATTGAAGGGACTAATTAAAGGAGAAGAAAAAGGTACCTGACACTCTTATGAAGCCAGACTACCTGTTTTATCGTAATTGTACCGCGGACCTTAAATTTTCCGTTTGTGTGCTGGCAGGTTTTCCAATATGCTATGTCAAACCCGGCATCGGATATAGTTTAATAGCAGCGGCAGCGTTGCTGTTGATCATTGTGGAAATAAACAGAAAATATAGATAAAGGGGTCAATTAATTTTATATTTTCTATTTATTATTGTGGAGGAATGTCGCCGTTGGCGACGCTGATCTGCGGGTCCCTCGTCGCTTGCGCTCTGTCGGAATGACAGTTTTGTTTGTTGTGTTGGCGTTGTTTTAAATTGTGATGGTTAAGGTTGCCGCGCGGCGAAGCCGCTCGCAATGACGGGGGGGGGGGTTGGTTGTGTTGGCGTTGTTTTAAATTGTTGTGGTCAGGGTTGCCGCGCAGCGAAGCTGCTCGCAATGACGAGGGGGTGTTTGTTGTGTTGGCGTTGTTTTAAATTGTGATGGTTAAGGTTGCCGCGCGGCGAAGCCGCTCGCAATGACGAGGGGGTGTTGGTTGTGTTGGCGTTGTTTTAAATTGTGATGGTTAAGGTTGCCGCGCAGCGAAGCTGCTCGCAATGACGGGGGGTGTTTGTTGTGTTGGCGTTGTTTTAAATTGTTGTGGTCAGGGTTGCCGCGCAGCGAAGCTGCTCGCAATGACGAGGGGGTGCGGAAGGAATGTATGAGTTCAAAACAGTGCTATGTTTATATAATGACCAATCCGAGTCAGTCCACGTTGTATACAGGTGTTACTAACAGTATTAAAAGGCGTGTTTATGAGCATAAAGAAAAACAGCGAGACGGGTTTACGAAAAGATATAATATTGTAAAACTGGTCTATTATGAAAAATTTGACGGACCCTCAGCAGCCATTAACCGCGAAAAACAAATAAAAGCAGGCTCAAGAAAGAAAAAAGTCGAATTGATCAATTCACTCAATCCTGAATGGGAAGACCTTTATGATATGATATAAATGATGTTATGGTTGCTATAAACTGTAACGGTCAGGGTTGCCGCGCAGCGAAGCTGCTCGCAATGACGGGGGGTGTTGGTTGTGGTGGCGTTGTTTTAAATTGTTGCGGTCAACAGCAACTCCGCCCGAAGGACGGGGCTAATCGATTTTGAGGCCTGCTTACCTATGGCATAAATTGCGGGCGTTTATTTTCGGTTGAACTTGTTGATGAGTTGTCTGAACTGACATTTTCTGCGATAGAAGAACAGCTTTATGTTCTGCACCGGGATGTTCGACAGCAGGTTAAGTTTTGCTTTGAACAGAACCATTGCTACCTTAACCAGCATGTCGACTCGTTTTACCTTTGCGTTTGTCGCGTCCTTTTCCTTTGCAAGCTTTACCATCCGCTTTGCAAGGAACAGTTGTTTTACTTTCAGGTACAGCATCGCGTTTTCTGCCAGCGTCTCGGCTCCGTCTTTGCCAAGGTTGATGGCGTGTTCGAGGAACTGTATGCCTCCCTCATGCTCACCCTCTTTGCTCAGCGTCTGGCCAAGCCGATAGAACGCCTCTGCATGTTCCGGGTCCTCGTCGATTATTTTCAGGTAGCAGTTCATCGCATGATCGGCTTCGCCAAGCTCTGCAAACATCCGGCCCATCGACATGAGCACTTCCGATTCGTCTACTTCAAGCTCGCATTCCTGCATGAGGAATTTTAAAGCCTGTGGTTTGTTACCTGCATCGTTAGCAAGCTGAGCAAGCCGATACTGCGGGCCGGGCAGCGTCGAGTCATAGGTTATCGCCTCGGAGTAAAGCTTTGCTGCCTGTGCCCCATTGCCCTGATCGTATGCAGTTTCGCCAAGATAGAAATAGGCGGGAGCGTATTCCGGATCGAGTTCAAGGATGCGGTTGAATTTCTCGCGAGCTTTGTCGTACTCTCCATTTTTCAACAGAAATGTTCCGAAATCGAGTATCACATCCACATTGCCCGGCTTGCAGCGAAGCTCTTCGAGGAAGTATCGCTTTGCAAGTTCTGTGTTGCCGTTGGCCCAGTGTGCCTGTGCGATGCGATAGTTGATCTGCGGATGCGTCGGCTCAAGTGCCGCCGTCTTTTCCCAGCACCAGATAGCACGCTCGTAATTCTGACGGCTAAACAGTGAGTTGCCGATGTTGTAGAAGCATATCGGGCAGTCCTGATCGATCTGCTGTGCGAGGTAGAAAATCTCTTCTGCCTTTTCGTGTTCTTCCATCTCGGTATAAGTGATTATCCGGTTGCAGTAGCACGGTTCAAAGTCAGGATGATCGCGCTGGATGTCCTCGAATGTCGAGATGGCAAGATCGTATTTCCCGATACGCGTATAATCGACTGCCAGCGAGTTAAGTATTTCCGGATCGTCGCCGCCAAGGCTAAGCGCCTCCAGATACGCCTTGATCGCATCGTCAAACCTGTCAAGCGCATCGAGCGTAAGCCCGGCATTAAAATGCCAAGCGCTGTTATTCGGGTTTACTCCGATCGCTTCTTCAAGCTGCAATAGAGCAAGATTCATCTGGCCGTTCTCATACAATTCGTATGCAAGAAAGGCCATTTTCTCGGCGTCGTCCCAGCAGTTGTTGTCGTCTGTTTCGTACATTTTTTTTATTCACTCCTGGTATAAACACATCGCTTAAACTCGTTCAATGTCTATATCTCCTCCAGGTCTCCTCCTTGAGTGGGTGGCATATAAACGTTCTAAGCTCAGTATCGGCAAAAAAACATGTTAACTTAGGGGGTTTTCCGGATAAATCTCTTTTTAGTGAAACCAGACTTTTTGCTGGTAATCAGTGTTTTAAGCCTTTATAATTGCAAAAGTTAAACATATAGGAATTTCTGAAATATACCTAAACACGATGGTTTGACTGGAATTTGGTACACAAAAGTCTTATAATGTGCCAAAAAGATACAAAACTCTAAAAATTGGAGCAAGAATATGGTTAAAGAGATCAAGGGTCAATTAGAAGCCGGAAAGAAAAATTATGCTATCGTTGTCAGTAGATTTAACGAGTTCATTACAAGCAAACTGCTTGGCGGAGCGATCGACTGTTTGCAGAGGCACGGTGCAAGCGACGAGCAGATCACCGTTGCATGGGTTCCAGGCGCGATAGAGATACCGATGGCTGCTAAGAAACTTGCAGCCGGCAAAAGCTATGATGCGGTGATATGCCTTGGAGCCGTAATCCGCGGGCAGACGAGCCATTTTGATTATGTATGCCAGCAGATATCACGAGGCGTAAGCCAGGTTAACTATGACACAAACGTCCCTGCCATTTTCGGAGTGCTAACATGCGAAACCATCGAACAGGCAATCGAAAGAGCCGGAACAAAACAGGGCAACACCGGATCCAACGCCGCACTTTCGGCTATGGAAATGGCAAGCCTTCTGGACCAGATATAAATACCAGTAACATTCGTTCGATAGTTTCAGGGATTCTTTAGTGGATAGAAGATCAAAAGCAAGAGAGCTTTCAATGCAGGCGCTGTACCAGCTTGACGTACAGGGCGATGATTATCTGCGTAGGCTTATGGGTTTCTTAAAAGAAAACAGCGACGACGATCTGGTTTTAGAACTCGCTGAAAAGTGGACGACGGGTGCATGGAAAAATATGGCCAGTTGCGATGAGTTGATAGAGCAAGCGGCGGTAAAGTGGGATATGGCGAGGCTGTCAAGCGTTGACAGAAGCATTTTACGACTGGCGACATATCAGCTTCTATACTGCGATAACATGCCGGGCAAGGTTGTGATAAACGAAGCGATAGAGATCGCCAAAAAATACAGCGGACAGCAGTCGCCGCGATTCGTCAACGGCGTACTCGACGCGATACTAAGAAAAGCACGTAAAGAAAAATAGCAGGACGTGTTGTAATAGTTAACATTTTGTCATCCCAGCGAAAGCTGGGATCCATTGTGACGAAAAAAAATGTAAAACGTATTGGCATTCCCGCGAAGGCGGGAATCCACGCGTAACGATTACAATTTGTGTTACCGTAGGATGGGCAACTCGTTGCCCATGCGGATATAATTGCAAAACGAAGAAGGGTTCACCGTGAGAAAGATCGCTGTTTTAAATCAAAAAGGCGGAGTAGGCAAAACAACAACCGTTGCTAATGTCGCCGCCGCACTTGCCATCAAGGGACAGCGAGTCATAGCAGTCGACCTCGATCCGCAGTCGCACCTTACCATCCACCTTGGCGTCGATCCGGACAGCTTTGAAAATGGCGCTTACGAAGTGCTTACGAAATCAGCTTCGATAGCAGATTCACTGGTTAACGTTCGCGAGAATCTGTGGGTTTTAGGGGCCAATATCGATCTCGTCGGTGCCGAAAGCGAGCTTGTAAGCGAAGTTGGTCGCGAGACCATCTTCCACGAAGCCGTTGAAACCATAAGCGACGATTACGATTATCTGATCATTGACTGCCCCCCTTCACTGGGGCTTCTTTCGCTTAATGCACTCGCAGCAGTTGACGAGGTTGTCATCCCGCTTCAGCCCCACTTCTTGGCATTGCAGGGATTGGGCCAGCTCTTACAGACGGTAACGCTTGTCAGCAAACGCATAAACCCGTCGCTGAAAATATCTGCAATTCTCCTTTGCATGTTCGACAGCCGGGCTACGCTATCGTCGGAAGTTAAAGCGGACATCCAAAACTTTATCGGCAATTCAAGAGGCACAAACTGCCCGTGGGCAGATGCCGATCTGATTCCCATTCACGTAAGACGTAATGTAAAGCTTGCAGAGGCTCCAAGCTACGGCAAGACGATCTTCGAATACGAACCCGACTGCAACGGGTCACGCGATTATGCGGCTATTGCAGACTTCCTGCACGACCCCGCCTCGTTTAAAAAGAACGATGAAACAGTTGAAATTGAAGAACACGTTAAAGAGCCCGCAGAAGAGATAATGGACGACGCTGTTATAGAAACCATAACCGAAGAAGATATCACAACGCCCTTAACAGAGCTTGTAATAGAAACTGAAGAAGAAACTCAGCAGAAAATCGTTACCGAAGAAAACACTCAATCGACAGAAACAAGCGAGCAACCCAAGTACCAGATCAAAGAGGTGTCCCCCACCGAAATCATTGCCCCGCGGGCTGAAGAGGCAAAAGAAGATTCCCATTAAGCAAAGCGAAATTCCGGTTCGTTTAATTAATTCAGTTATCAATGCAATAGGAGAACAAGGATGAAAAAATCCATCGAAAAGCTCACGTTTGTATGTATTTTTGTCTCATTTTTTTGCATTTCGTGCACCCAGAGAGCGGTAACCGGAGAACTCAAACAATGGCACAAGGTAACCGTTATGTTTGACGGCTCCGATACAAGTGAGACAGCCACGTCCAATCCGTTTACCGACTATCGGCTTAATGTGACATTTACCGCCCCGTCGGGACAGCAATATGTCGTTCCGGGTTATTATGCTGCCGACGGTAACGCCGCTAATACCGGCGCCGATTCTGGCGGTAAGTGGCGAGCACACCTTGCCCCGGACGAAGCCGGCAAATGGAAATACCAGGCATCATTTCGGACAGGCAAAATGATCGCTGTCGCAGATGACCTGGAAGCAGGAAAAGCAGTCTCTGCAATTGACGGGAAAAAGGGTTCTTTTGTGATCAAACCGACGGACAAGAGCGGACGGGATTTTCGAGGCCAGGGACGGCTGCAATATGTCGGCAAACACCATCTTCGGTTCGCAGGCAGCGGCGAATATTTTCTTAAGTGCGGCCCGGACGCGCCAGAGACTTTTTTAGCCTATAAAGATTTCGACGGTACCGAAACGAAAAAGAAAAATGCGCCGCTGAAAACATGGCAGCCGCATGTTAAAGATTACAACCCCGGCGATCCGACATGGATGAACGGCAAGGGAAAAGGCATCGTCGGAGCGATCAATTATCTTTCCGATAAAGGTGCCAATTCCGTTTCGTTCCTTACGTATAACGCAGGCGGCGACGGCGATAATGTCTGGCCGTTTCGTGATAGGGATGACAAGTTCAGGTACGATTGTTCGAAGCTCGACCAATGGCAGATCGTCTTTGACCATGCGCAGGCAAAAGGGTTGTACCTGCACTTTAAAATGCAGGAAACAGAAAACGATGACAACCGGATGAGTAATACGGATGTGGTTGTCGAGTCGCTCGATGGCGGAGACCTTGGTCCCGAGCGTAAGCTGTATTTCCGAGAGCTGATCGCACGCTTCGGATACAGCTTAGCATTGAACTGGAACCTGGGCGAGGAAAACACACAATCAACTCAGCAGCAGCGAGCGATGACAGCCTACTTCAGGCAGCACGATCCGTATCGTCATCTGGTCGTTATTCATACACATCCGGGAGAGCATGACAAGGTGTATTCTCCGCTATTGGGAGATAAATCGGATTTGACCGGCGCTTCGCTGCAAAATGATTGGCAGCAAACACACCAAAAGACTTTGCAATGGGTCACAGCCTCTAAGCAAGCGGGCAAACCATGGGTCGTTGCCAACGACGAGCAGGGACCTGCTGATAAAGGCGCTGTCCCCGATACGGGATACCAGGGATTCGCCCCAAAGACAGCCGGTTACGGTATGTATGATATTCGCAAGCAGGTCCTGTGGGGCAATCTCATGGCAGGCGGCGCAGGGGTCGAATATTACTTTGGCTACAGCTTGCCCGAAAACGATCTGGTCTGTGAGGATTTTAGAAGCCGGGATAAGTCATGGGACTACGGACGCATCGCACTGGAATTCTTCAAAAAACAAAACATCCCATTCTGGGATATGGTATCTAAGGACGATCTGACATGGCAAAAAGATGACTACTGTTTTGTTAAGGAAGGACAGATATATCTGATCTATCAAAAAGAAGGCAAAGATCTGAACTTCGATCTGTCGGAGGGACAATTCGAGTGTGGTTATTTAGATCCGCGCACTGGCGCCGGCACCGATAAACTGTTGGGTCAAGAGATGATCGACGGGCCGGCGAAATATACATTCAAGGCCCCGGACAACCAGGACTGGCTTTGTGTTATCCGTTCGAAGAATGGCGGTACTATCAAGTCAAGTAATAGAGGCAGGGTCTTTAAGAAAGCAAAAGGTCTGTTGGAAGTTGAAGCCGAGGATTTCGCTAAGCAGGAAAAAACCGACAAACGCAAATGGTATATTACCAATGCCGAAAGCGTACCGGACATACAGCCGGATGGCGATCCCAGTCACGCCGCCAACGCCTCGGGGGGAGCATATATTGAGATACTTCCTGACACGCGACGCACACATGACGATCCACTTATCAGCGGTGCCAGTTTTTCCAACGAGCCCGGCCGGATGGCCGTCCTGTCCTATCCGGTTCATATCGACACCCCAGGCAGGTATTACGTTTGGGTACGCACATATTCAACTGGCACCGAAGACAACGGCTTGCATGTTGGTATCGATGGAACCTGGCCAGAATCGGGGGCACGTCTCCAATGGTGTGCCGGAAAGAATTCATGGTGGTGGGAAAGCAAACAGCGAACCGACGCAAACCATTGCGGAGAGCCGCACAAGATATATCTTGATATTGAAAAAGCCGGACCACATATCATCCAGTTCTCAATGCGCGAAGACGGTTTTGAATTCGATAAGTTCATCCTGACCACGAACAAGGAAAACTAAAAGCTCCCAGCCGGCCCAAAAAATTATTAATGCAGGAAAGATCGGATAATGCATAAAAAAAAGGCTGCCCAGTGGATGATTGAGCAACCTTACATCTGAGAAAAACTCTCAAATTAATTTCTAAATAAGATTTTCCGCTTTACGAACCAGCTTGTCAACAAGTTTTTTTCCGCGAAATGAATTTTTTTTATCTGCGAATCTTATAGGAATAATTTGGTTTTGTGTTTATTTATAAATAAAAAAGAAGTTGGTTACGGTGTTGTTTGTTTTTTGACGATCTGTTTTTACGGATCGGTCGTCAGTGATTGCGGGTTTTCGAGTGCGTCTACTATGCATCGCAGGAATTTCGCGGCGTAAAAGTCATCTACTATCGTCAGGTTCGCAGCCAGCGCTGTTGACATTGTTTTTTGGATCACCATCTCGCCGTCTATGGGCATTACAGTTTCTTCTATCTTTCCTATGGAAACTATCCCCGCAGCGCCCGGCGGAGTTATCGCATAGAACGTGCTTATCCCGAACATCCCCAGGCTCGACAGCACCACGTTGGCTCCTTCGAAGTCTATCGGTTCCAGTTTGTTCGATCGTGCTTTTACCAAAAGTTCCCCGCTGGCGGCGGCTATCTGCGTCAAGCTTTTCTTATCGCAGTTCTTTATCACCGGAACAACCAGCCCTTGCGGAGCCGCCACCGCAAAACCGACACCGATATTGTCAGAGACGATAATGTTATCTCCGCTGTTATCCATCTTTGCTGACATTTTCGGATACCGTGATATCGCCCTTGCGATCGCACAAAGGAAAAAATCGTTGGTCGTCACTCTTACCCCCGTCTGCTTGCAATACTTCTTGCGAAACATCAAAAGTTCGGTCATGTTCGCGCGGCACTCTAAAAAACTGCTGGGCTGCTGTCGTTTCGACTGCATCATCAGGTTGCCGATGAGTTTTTGTATCCGCGTCAGTGGGATCGTTTTGTTCGGGTTTTTTTCCATTTTTTGTGATTTTTTTTAAAATTACATTATATAAAAAATAGGCATTTTCTCCATTACCGGCATTTTACCCAATTTACAGCCATTTGCAAGCCCTTATGGGCAAAAGATTTGCCGCATCGAAAAACCGCATTATTAGGTATTTGCTTGACTTTTTTATTGGACATTGCTATAATGCTGCAATAAGAGGTGAGCTTTGTGCGAGATTGAGGAGTTCTGGTGCAAGGGAATTGGTGATGAATTGGGAAGGTGTCCGAACCAAAACAATCGGCATTTTCCCCCATATATCCGTGGGGACGGTGTGTGGATAGTTATAGTTGTAAGGGATGGAGAATCTTGATGCGGAGAATGAAGGGCTTTACTATTATAGAGTTGCTGGTCGTGATATCGACCATTGCGCTCTTAGCTTCTATCCTGGCCCCGGCTCTGTCTCATGTTAGGGAGCAGGCACGTTCGATTGTATGCATGACACATCAAAAGGATCTGACACTATCATGGATGACTTATGCCGTTTCGAATAACGGCTTGTTGCCCGGTTCGTACAATTATTACGGTAACGGTTCCGGTATAAATGGTGAATTCGACGATGAGTCCTCATGGGTTTGGGCCGCGTGGGTGGGACGTCAAAATAAACCCGCTATCGAAAACCCTTACGGTAACCCCCGAGATTTTGAGGCATCTCAGGAAGAAAAGATCGAAGGTATCAAACGCGGTTCGCTGTGGCCATATTCCGGGGACATAGACATATACCGCTGTCCTTCGGACAAAAACAGTAACAAGCATATTCGCAGTTATGTCATCGCCGATAATTTTAACGGCAAAGCAGCAGATATCAGCCCATTTGCAACATGGAGAATATTCAAACGCATGGAAAATGTCCCGCGACCATCCGAGGCCTATGTGTTCATGGAGGAAAGCGATCCGAGACCGTACAACATGGACTCTTTCCTGTTTCATGCTAAAAGTGGAAGTTGGAGTGATCCGTTGGCAGTTTGGCACAAAGGATCGAGCAGCTTTTCATTCGCAGACGGGCACGTCGAACAAAGACATTGGAGCACGGAAACCGAAGAGCATTTTAATGTCGCGGATGGGCAGGAAGCCTATCTTTATTATGACTGGCGATGGTCCCCCAGCACCGATGGCGGTCTTGACGACATCTATTGGATGGAAGCCGGCTGGGCTCTCTAACAGAAGTGCAAGTTCCAACCGATTTTGTGTTGCAACGGAACATATCGCTTACTCGCCTGACAATTCACCGTAACCCGTTGCGGACGCATCTGGAGCAGCCGCGCAAGAACCGAAAATTTATAATATTTGGTACAAGATTAACTTTGCGATTCTATACAAGCCGTGGTACACTTCCTGCGAGCGTGTGATTATTTACGGAAGTCTAAAAAAGTGGAGGCAAAAAAAATGAAATGGAACAACGTTCAAGAGGAAAATGAGGCCCTGAAGGAAAAAGCAGCAGCCGTCGTCAGCATTAAGTCAGAGCAACCGCAAAACGAAAACACAAAGACAAGCAAGGATCATGACATAAAAAGCGGGCTGGAGATGCTTGACATTGTATTCGTCCTGGGTGTCGTAGACACCACAGATTCTGCCGATCCCAACGATATCACCATGCGAAAGATCGGTTTTAACGAGATACTCCGCAGAGATTCAAGGCCGAGGATATCAAGCGACGCTCTAAAGGTCTACGCCCTTGATCAGAACAAATTCTACGGCAAGGACATTCAGTGCCAGGCAATGCAGGAGCTTGCCGAAAGAACGACAAGTCATTAGCAGAGCCGTAGTTAAGTCAAGCTCAAAGAGGTGGTTATAGGTGGTTACGTAGAAAATGACCGACCGCCGTCAAGCTTTGTAACTACCTGTTGTGCAATAACTTAGCGAACTGCTGACACTTTTAGATATTTGAAGCACCCGGAAGATACCGTTGGTATTACCGGGTGTTTTTGTGCGCATTCCAATAACCCATCAGTTTAAAATTTGAAAAAATAACAAAAAAAACACGCTTTTTGCCCCAATAAGCACCATTTTAAACATTTTTTCAAAAAAGTATTTGCATTCATTAGATTATGTGTTAAATTATAGTGTAGTTGGATAGATAAATAACAAACAGCAGTGCAGATTGAGGTTGGGTTAGCGGCACAGGACATGCCGGGTAATCAATGAAATGCAGTTAGAGCACGAAAAATTAAACTGCTCTGGTTTGGGTTTGCATTTCATAAATGGATCAGGGCCCATTCTCAATGCCAGCAGGCGGACCAATCACAGTGGTCGTACCCTAGTCGGGTAAGGATGATCTATGCGCACGGATTGCGCAAAACAATGATAACTCAGGTATCAGGTTTCGCTTATGAAAAGGAAGCATGCAGACATTTACAAGGTTCCGGATTTTTCCGATAGGTCCCCTGCCTATTTTGCCGCAACTGTTTACGCGGACCGCGTGGACATCCTCAGGTCGCGAGCACGTATGCTCAGGGGCAGGGACAGGGCGATTATGATTATGTATCTTGATAAGGGGAACAGCATTGTCCAGATCGCTCGCGTTGCAGGTGTAACCGAAGCGGTCATGTCACGAAGGGTACGAAGGCTTATGGCACGTCTGATCGACAACCCGTTCATTCTCTGCCTTCAGCACAGGGGCGTTTTCGATCCCATCGAGATTGACGTTGCAAAAGATTTTTTCCTCGTCGGGCGTTCTCTAAGCACCATCTCCGAAAGCAGAGCGATATCCGTATACAGGATCCGCAAGATACTTGCCAGGATCAAAGCATTTAAAAAACGAATTTCAAAAATAAGGAGCCGTAATGTTTGACTATAATATCGAAAGATCGTTTTCGTGCCGGGCTGCCGTCACAAAAAAAGCAGCCAGGGTTATAAAGACGTTCGGGCTTGACCTTCAAAGGTTAAAGGATCGGACCGTTCTTACCGGATGCAGGCTGTCCCTAAAGCCCGGCGATATCTGTTTTATAACGGGCCCATCGGGTGCCGGCAAAAGCGTTATGCTAAGAGAAATGTACAGTTCCACGCTCGACAGCAAACGCCTTAACATCGATGAGATACCGTTGGAAAGGGGCAAAACGGTCATCGACTGCATCGAAGCCGAATTCTTCGAATCGCTTAGGATATTAAGCAAGGCGGGTCTAAGCGACGTATTCGCCGTCTTAAACACTCCCGCAGATCTCAGCGAAGGTCAGCAGTATCGGTACAAACTCGCACGTGCGTTGCTCAGCGATAGGCAGATCGTTTTTGCAGACGAGTTCTGTTCCAATCTTGACAGGATAAGCGCCGCTGTCATCGCGCACAACATTCGCAAAATAGCCCGGCGTTCGCAAAAGATATTTGTTTTGGCAAGCAGTCACGACGATCTTCTTACGGACCTGCTGCCGGACGTGATCGTCATAAGACACTTAAAT
>JAGLHQ010000076.1 GCA_023143375.1 Planctomycetota bacterium | reverse complement strand
CAAATGTTCACTCACAAGGTACCTGCAGATCGTACCGGGAGACAGAAGTCATTACAACCGGCTTAGTCATTTTCATTATTGCAATGACTCCCTCAATCCGTACGCCGCGATATATGCGATCACCGACGCCCATCCTGTTCGCAGCCGTTTCGCAGGTGTCGTTGGTGTTATCGTTTATACCACCCCGGCCCCGAACCTTGCTCTTCGCAACCATGCCACCGGCGGCATTTTCACAGGCTTTACCGACAGACGCCTCCAGCTCCAGACCGTTAATAAGAACATACGCTGTATCAGCAGGGTGATCATCGAACCGAGATACCGAAGCCTTGGCCTTGCGCCGTGGCTCGTCGAAAAAACAATGCCAAGGCTGGATTTCCCCATCATCGAATCGCTGGCGGTAATGGGAAACATCAACCCGTTCTTTGAAAAGGCAGGCATGAAAGCGTTCTCCGCTCCGCAGTGCCTGCGAAACGCAAAGCTGATAGAAGCACTGAGCATCGTAGGCATCGATGAGGATATGTTTATAGATGCCGCCGCCGTTTGGCGGAAACTGAATTCGCTCGACAAACAAAGAAAAAGTTTTATCGACCGCCAGTTCGGAATATTTCTACAGTCATTCGGCAAACGGAGGTTCATGGAGGATTCACTCGATAGAACACGTTATGTCCTGGGCAAGCTTACGTTTCGCCCGGTTTACTATATATGGAACAACCCAAATAAACTTTTAAAAGGAGTATAAAGAGTATGATGATGAATAAAAACACCAGCCGTAGGATGGGCAGATTTTCTGCCCATGCGGTTACTCCGAATCCACGTGTAACAAAAAAAATGTGTTTTAACGTAGGATGGGCAGGTTTTCTGCCCATGCGGTTAATGGGTGGCACGACTGGGTGGCAGCCTTTTCCGAAGGAAAGGGATGGTCGATCGATCGGGTGGCACGGCCAAGCTCTGCTTGGCCGTGGTGTTACGTAAAACGTATTGTCATTCCCGCGAGGGCTCCGAATCCACGTGTAACAAAAAAAAGTGTGTTACCGTAGGGTGTGCTTTAGCACACGCGGAAGCTCCAAACAAATAATAAATAATAAATAATAAATAGAAAGATGATGAATAAAAACACCAGCCGTAGGATGGGCAGATTTTCTGCCCATGCGGTTAAGCAACCCCGAAGGGCGTACCCCTGGGTAACATGACAACTAAAAACCTTTGCCCTGAAGGGGCTATATAAAAAAAACAATTGGTTGGCCGTAAGCCATCCAAATAATAAATAGAAAATAATAATTAATAAATTGAAAGGTGATGATGAAAACAAAACACAAATTAATATCGATACCGCTTAAGGATTTACAGCCCCATCCGATGAACCCAAACCTGATGAGCGTACAGGCATTCAAAAAGCTCGTCGCACACATCGAAGGATCCGGCAACTACGAACCGATCATAGTCCGAAGCCATCCGGAAAAGGAGGGCCTTTTTCAGTGTCTCAACGGCCACCACCGCGCAAAAGCATTGGCCAGGATCGGTTTCGACAACGCCGATTGCATCGTATGGGACGTCGATGACAAACAGGCGCTTGTCCTGCTGACAACGCTTAACCGTTTGACCGGCGCAGACCTTCTGGAAAAAAAAGCAGATATCGTAAAAGAGCTAAGCAAAACATACGATGCCAAAAAGCTTTCCGTGATGCTTCCGGACAGCCGAAAAAGCATCGAAAGATTAAAGACTATTAAAAAAATGGCAAAGCTGCCTCAAGTCGAGAACCAGCACTTCCTTGCACCGATGGTTTTCTTTGTGGACCAGAAAACAAAAACGATAGTGGACCAGATGCTGGAAACCGCCGTCGATCCGGAAAAAAAAGCAACCGTTGCCCAGAGGAGGGCATGGGCTTTAATACAAATTTTAAGAAAGGCAAAAAGAGCATGAAAAAACAAAAAAAACGACTTACAAAAAAACAAAACGGCGTACTTAATGATCTGTTTAAGGGCAGTCTCTCCGAGATTGAAGTTCTTAAAAAATATAAAATCTCCACACAGCTATATAAAAAATGGCTTGATGATGACGAAATGTTCGCCGACGAATTCGCATTCCGCATCCAGGCAGGAAAAAGACAGTGCGAACTCATCATCGCAAACTATGCGCCTTTCGCCGCCGCTAAGCTTATCGAACTTACCGAGAGTCAAAAGGAAGAGACAACCAGAAAAGCATGCCTCGATGTCATCTCGCTGCCATTGGAACTGACACACCATAAAAGAAAAAAAGCGGCCCAGCCAGAAGATCAGGCACAGGATATTTCCGCAGATATCGCATCAAAAATGCTGGAGATTTTAGCAGGAGATCAAAATAAATAATTGCGATGTAGAAAATATGAGGAAAGCAGACCAGAAGGGGATAGCCGGGGGTGTAAACCCCAACCCTGAAAGGGTTACATGTAACAGCCCAGGGTCAGTCCGTAGGACGCCACCCTGGGTAAACAGTGCCGGCTTGTCCGGCCTCCACGCAGTTAATAGAACTGCCAGTTCGATTAACTGCCCAGCGAAGCGACCCCGAAGGGGAAAGCAGTTCCGTAGGATGGACAACTCGTTGCCCATGCGGAATCTAAAAGACCCTCTGCGACCTCAACGATAAAAAAAATGATGTAAAAAAACGTGTTTGGAAAAAACATAGCCCTTTTTGGGCCAAAAATAAGGAAAGTTGCGTTTTTAGCCTAAAAACGATGACCAAAAAACACAATTATGAACAAATAAACACAAATAAACACAAATAAACGCAAAAGCGAGGACGTTATGAGACAAAAAGATTTAGAAAAACCTGAAAACATTAACAAGGCATCTTCGATTTATGAATCGATCAGAAAAGTGCCCCCGCAAACCAAACAGGACCTGTGCAACTACGTCAAGGTCTTTCTGGGTATTGATATTCCCTCCCGATCCGTCTGCCCCGACCACTGCAGCCCGTTGGATTATCTGTGGCACGCTTACAGTTGTGATATGATCGGGGCAAACGCTTCCAATGGTGACGCAGTCGTATGGGCCAATAGAGGCGGCGGGAAAACACGCATCGCCGCAGTGGCAACGCTGCTCGAATCGATGTTTAAGCCCGGCTGTCAAACAAGGATACTCGGCGGATCGCTCGAACAGTCTTCACGCATGTACGAATACCTGGTGCAGTTTGTCTATAACGGTTTCGAGAACACCCTGAATGAACCTATACGACGGGAACGATGCAACTTTGCAAACGGGTCCTCAGTGCAGATACTTCCCCAATCGTCAAAAAGCATCCGTGGACAGCACATACAAAAGCTCCGATGCGACGAGGTGGAACTGTTCGACGACGAGGTCTTCACCGCGGCAAAGTTCATCACAAAAAGCACCGATGACATTACCGCTGCGATGGAGGTGCTAAGCACGATGCACAGACCATACGGACTGATGCAAAAGCTCATCGCCTCCGCGCAGAAGAACGGAACACCGATCTTTAAATGGTGCATCTGGGAGGTCATGGAAAAATGCACCGACAGAAGCTGTAGCACATGCCCGCTGGATAAGTATTGCAGGGGAAAGGCAAAACAATGTGACGGATACTTTAAGATCGACGATTGCATCGCACAGATGAGACGTTCCAGCACAGTAGCGTTCGAAGCCGAGATGCTTTGCATGAGACCAAACCTCGACAACGCGGTCTTCCCGGATTTCGACCCGGATATCCATATAAAAGACGTAGGCTACGCCGAACTCCTGCCGTTGTATCGTGCCGTCGATTTCGGATTCGTCAACCCCTTCGTATGCCTTTGGATACAGGTTGACGAGGACGGATGTGTTTATGTCATCGACGAGTACGTACGCACAAGGGCGACCATTGACATTCACGGGCAGGAAATGCTTAAGCGAACGCCGACCGCGGAAACTTCGGTTAGGGCGACATTTTGCGATCCCGCAGGGGCCGGCAGAAACGACGTCACTGGAACAAGCCCCGTAAAAGAGCTAAGATCGTTGGGCGTTAAGTGCCGCTATAAAAAAAGCGGTATCCTCTCCGGCATCGAGCTTATAAGAAGGGCGATACGTTCCGGAGACGGTAAAAACAAACTTGTCATAAACCCGAAATGCACACGATTGATAGAGGCACTGAGATGCTATCACTATCCGGAGAACAACAGCGCCGATCGCTTCTCGGAACTCCCCGATAAGGACGGGGTTTACGACCACCCGATAGACGCACTGAGATACTTTTTTATTGGGTTAAATTCGTCTGGAAAGGTAAAGGTGATAAAATACTAAAATTATTGTGAAATATCGCCGGATGCCGCAGCCGCGGTTCGGATCATCTCAAGCTTCAACAGATCCTTTCGCGTTATAATTCCGACGACCTTACCATCGGAAAGGATCGGAACCCTGCGGAAATCCTGTGTGTTGAGGCACTTGATGATATCTGACAGATTGTCATTGATGTTGAAGCTGACAACCTCGATACTCATTACATCGGATGCTGTCATACCGGAAAAACCGTCACCGCTGGTCATGGCATTTACAACGCATATTGAGTTGAGAGTATCTTTCTCGGAGATGATACCGACAAGATGGTTTTCGTCGTCGACAACCGGAACTCCCGTAATGTTGTGTTTTAGCAAAAGGTGTATGACCTCCGCCAGCGGAGTGTCCGCATGAACACTGATAACATCTTTTACCATTATAGATTCGAGCGACGGCATTTATTTACCTTATATCTCTTACAGTTCTTAAGCTCTAACTATAGGACTATCGGCTAAAAAACGGTGTTACTTGCCAAGTTATCGAAAAAATAACAAGAAAAGGAGGTTTTACAGTGAAAAAGGCATAAAAAAACGTCCGCGCTCCCAGCGCGGACGTTTTAAAACAACTGGCAAGGAGGTACCAGTTGAAAAGGAGTCCATTCGACTCTTAAGCCTTTTTCTTCCTTATAAAGACCAGACAACCTACACCAAGCATAGCTAACGTTGTCGGTTCCGGAATTTCCGTGTTAGTAAATTCAATGCTGCTTACATAAACGCTGCCTGCGGTTTGACCGATGGTCAAACTGGCCAGCGACGTTCCGTCATCTACCGAAAACAACTCGCCCAGATCGATAACGATACTGTTTGCTTTACCAAAGGTGGCTGCACCTAACCAGTCGGAATCACTTAACAGAGTTTCCGAACCGTCGTGTGCGTCCACGAGCCTAAACGTCGTACCGTCGGCATTTCTGTTATAACCCTTAAGGCCAATAACAACAGAAGCTGCACTTACAGTTGTCTCAAAATCAAAGACCAATTCATCATCGCCGCCCTGCAATGCGTCAAGACCGACATTACCATGCGGCGGCTGATCGCCATAAGCGCCCATGCCTGAGGAGTTAACCCAGACATTGGCATTGTTGTATCCGCCGGGCTCTGCGGTGGTCGTCCTTGCGCTGACAGTGAAAGCGCC
>JAGLHQ010000075.1 GCA_023143375.1 Planctomycetota bacterium | reverse complement strand
CTCTTGCTCATCTGCCCGTGCGCGATCTCGATCTTTATTTTCTTATCGTTTATTATCTTCGCCAGGTCAAACGCAGCCTTCTGTATACTCTGCACGCGGTTATGAACATAAAATATCTGCCCCTGCCTATTAACCTCCGTCATCACAGCCTTGCGTATCATCTTCTTTTCAAACCTGCAAACACGCGTAACGATGCTCCGCCTGTCAAGCGGAGCGGTCCGCAGGGAGCTTATGTCCCGCAGACCAAGCATCGACATATGAAGAGTACGCGGGATCGGCGTCGCAGTCATCGTAAGGATGTCAACGTTAACCTTAAACCGCTTCAGCTTCTCCTTATGCGCTACGCCAAACCGCTGCTCTTCGTCAATGATCAAAAGCCCCAGGTCCTTAAAATCCACATCCTTACTAAGCAGACGATGCGTACCGATCAAAATATCAACCCTGCCCTGTTTCGTACGCTCGACAATACTCTTGGCATCTTTCGCCGTGACAAAACGATTTATCACCTCGATCGTCACCGGAAAATCCGCAAACCGTTCGTTAAACGTCTTGCCATGCTGAATACACAACACCGTCGTAGGCACCAGCACCGCAACCTGCTTACCCCCCTCGACCGCCTTAAACGCAGCCCGCATCGCCATCTCAGTCTTGCCATACCCAACATCCCCGCACAGCAAACGATCCATCGGAACACGCTTGGCCATATCCTTCTTTATACTGGCAACCACCGTAAGCTGGTCCGGCGTCTCCTGATAAAGAAAAGACTGCTCGAATTCCTTCTGCCACAGCGTATCGGCCCCGAACGCATGACCCCCAAGCTTCTGACGTCTCGCCTGCACATCCAGAAGGTCCGCTGCGAGCTCGTTAACACCCGCTGCGACTTTTTCTTTTTGCCTCTCCCACTTCTTCGAGCCGATCTTGCTAAGATCGGGCCTCCGCTCCATCGTACCGATATACTTTTGCACCAAAGAAATATTATGCACCGGAACATGTATCAAGGTCTTGCCCGCATACTCAAGCGTCATGTATTCGCCGGCACTTTCATTTTTACCCATGACCTTAATGCCGATATACTTACCGATGCCATAGCTGATATGAACGACATAATCGCCTTTTTGCAAGTCAAGCAGGCTCCCCACAGGCGTCGCGCTCTTGATCGTTCGTATCCGACGACGAACCGCATACTGCCCGAACAACTCGTGATGACTTATAACAATACTGTTTAGTCCAGGCATGATAAACCCCTGCCCAATAAAACCGATCACAAGCCGAAAATTCTCGGGCACACTGCCGTGTATCTGTTCGACGATCTCACCAAGCCGATCGACCTCCGCAGAGTTCTCGCAATAAAGCAAAACATCCATCTCGTTCTTAGGAGGCAGCAGTTCCGTAAGGATCGCCTTGTTGGATTTGAAACTCGCCGCACCCTTATGCTCGAACTGCTGAGCGCTCGTCACATCAAGCTCGACATCAGCCCCCGATCCGAACCGCGTCAGCTCTAAGACAACATACTTTTCAAGCCCCTTGGCAACCGCCTTCCACGGATACAAACCACGCGCGTCCTCGACACGTTCCAGAAAAACATTAGACACATCGGCAATGTCCACCGGCTCTTCCAAAATTACTATCGTATCGTCCGGCAGAAGATTTACAAATTGCTCCGTATCAGAGACGAACATGTTTTCCGAAAACCCGACAATTGAGATCGTCTGTAGTTGCTCGCTCGAACGCTGCGTATCAAGATCAATCCTGCGAATACTCTCTACGCAATCGCCAAAAAATTCGACCCGAACCGGCTCCGCCTGTTCGACCGCACCCAGCGAAAAGTTCCTCGCACTCTCCATCGTCACCGCGGAAAATATATCGATTATACCCCCGCGCTGCGCAAACTGCCCCGGCAGGTCAACCGCATCGACCCGCTCGAACCCGTTATCGAAAAGCCAGTTAACAACAAGCTCCGGCTCGATCGTCTGGTTAACCTCCACAACCAGCCCCGACTGCGCAATAACCTTAGGATCCGGCACCGGCTGATTAAGGGCCTGACCGCAGGTAGCGACAATAAGCTCGCCCAGTTCCTTCTCATCGGAGTTCGCAAGCCCCAAAGAAATCCGCAACCGCTGACTTGCGATCTCGTCGGTCGCATCGATACCGTCCGAACGATTCTCCCAAACAGGAAACGTCTCTACCGCCCGCGACGTGAACACCGCAAGATCGTCAGCAACATTATCCGCGTCATCGATGTGCGGAGCTATATAAAGAATTGGCCTTTTAAGTGTCTTACTGATGCAACCCGCCAGCATCGGCGCGAACGATCCCCATGTCCCGCTAACTTTTACCGACCCCTCACAAGCTCTGGCATCCGCCAAACGGGATAGTATCTCACAAACTTTTTTGTCTTTGGAAATATCCATTGACGAAACGATAATATCAAACTTTCAGCACAAATACAAGCAATTTACGCTATTAATGGATAGCCAAGATGTTTTTTGGCCCGATTTTTTGGCTGTATTTTCATTCACAAAACACAAATATTTTCTAAAATCACCCCCGAAATTGACCGATAAAATAGTATTCGAATTTTGATTTAAGGAAAAAATATGAGATTCATCGCAATCGTTCTTAACATCGCATTGTTTTTACTTGGAATACAGCAGCTCGTCTTAGGCTACCCATGGGACAACAAAGAGCTCGTCCTGATGATACTGACCGTCCTGTGCCCAATGGCAAACATGTTCATCCTAACACACGTTCAGGAAGAGGTCTCATGGCTCGCATTGCTCCTAAAACGCAAAAAACTAGAGGAGCAGGGGCACATCGAGGAGGAGGAAAGAAGAAGAGAGCAGAGAAGAGGAGAGACAGAAAGAAGGAAACTCGAAGAGACCAAAAGCTGAAAATTATGTAACCGTCCACCAGTTTTTCCTGTTGATCATTCTAAGCTCTCTTTTTTGACGGGATTACGGGATTACACAATTCTTTCACTATTTCTTTTGGATTAACATGAATTTTCATTATCTGTTTTTTTATCTTGTTATCCTGTCAGAATTTTTAAAAAAAATCCCACAAAATCCACCACCCGCGAAAATATGGTGTATAGTTTACATGGAGAGGCCCTGTAAGGTTTCCATTTAGGCTGGTCGCGTGTGGCGAAGCTAGGAAGACGGGGCCATAATATAACATACGGGGGCACGCAAAAGTGTGCCCCCAACTTTTGTACCATCCGATTACAGTTGCTCTTTAGCCGCCGCTACCACCGCATCGGTTGTGATACCGAACTTCTCAAAGCATACCTTCCCAGGAGCGGATGCCCCGAACGAATTCATCCCAATAAAGACGCCCTTATCGCCGATCCATCTCTCCCATCCAAGCTGCACACCAGCTTCGATACCAACACGGGCAGTAACAGAACTCGGCAAAACCTTCTCTTTGTAAGTCTTCGATTGTTTCTCGAACAGTTCCCAGCTCGGCATCGAAACAACCTGCGCCTTGATCCCGTCAGCCGCCAGCTTCTCAGCCGCTTCCATCGCAAGAGCAACCTCAGATCCCGTCGCGATAAGCAGCACATCAGGGCTGTCCTGTCCGACAAGAACATACGCTCCCTTAGCAACATTTTCCGCCGAAGGATACTTACTCTGATCCAGCGCCGGTAACCCCTGACGCGTCAGCGCAAGAACCGTCGGCCCCGTTCTATTTTCTAACGCAAGCTTCCACGCCATCGCAGTTTCGTTCGCATCTGCGGGTCGAAGCACAAGAACATTCGGCATACATCGCAGCGAAGCCAAATGCTCGACAGGCTGATGCGTCGGCCCGTCCTCACCAAGCCCGATGCTGTCATGCGTAAACACAAATATGCTCCCGTAACCGCTAAGCGCCGCAACCCGGATCGCAGGCCGAGCATAATCCGCAAAACACATAAACGTCCCACCGTAAGGGATAAGCCCGTTGCTAACCGCGATACCGTTCATGATCGCACCCATCGCATGTTCGCGTACGCCGTACCGAATATACCTGCCGTCACGGTTTTCCACCTGGAAATCGATCGCACCTTCAAACAGCGTATTGTTAGACGGCGTAAGGTCTGCCGATCCGCCAAGCACCTGCGGCATGCCGCCCATAAGAGCATTCAGCGTCTTACCCGATGCAACACGCGTTGCGACAGAACTGCCCGCCTCGAACGTCGGAAGCGATTCAATATCAATACTAACCTCGCCGGAAACGATCCCCTTAAGCTCGACAGCCAGTTCCGGATAAGCCTCGGCATATTTTGCAAGCCTCGCCTCGTACTGGTCCTGTAGGTCCTTGCCCTTTTCGATAGACGTTGCCATACGCTCGGCAACGGCATCCGGAACAACGAACGACTTATTAGCATCCCAGCCGAAGTTCTCCTTGATAAGCTTGATCTCATCGGCACCCAACGGCGAGCCGTGAGCAGAAGCCGAGTCCTGTTTGTTCGGACTTCCATATCCGATATGCGAGCGGTACTGGATAAGCGTCGGCTTATCCGTCGATGCTTTCGCCTTTTCGACCGCCTTATCGAACGCCTTTATATCGTTACCGCTGGGCACCTTTATAACGTGCCATCCGTAAGCTTCATACCTCTTTGCAACATCTTCCGTAAACGACATATCCGTCTCGCCGTCGATCGTGATGTGGTTATCGTCATAGATCGCGATAAGGTTGTTCAGCCCAAGGTGCCCTGCAAGGCTCGACGCCTCGCTCGATACACCTTCCTGCAAACAACCGTCGCCAGCGATGGTGTATATCTTATAGTCGCAGATGTCATGCCCCTGGCGGTTATACCTCGCCGCCAGGTACTTCTGAGCTATCGCCATCCCCACGGCATTGGCGACCCCCTGACCCAACGGCCCGGTGGTTGCCTCAACGCCGGCTGTGTGCCCATACTCAGGATGCCCCGGCGTCTTACTGCCCCACTGACGAAAGTTCTTAAGCTCGTCCAGCGGCAGGTCGTAACCGGTTAGATGCAGCATCGAGTACAACAGCATGCTCCCATGCCCGGCACTCAGCACAAATCTATCGCGGTTGGGCCACTTAGGATCGGCAGGGTTGAAATTCAGATGACGCATCCACAACGCATACGTCGCAGCCGCCATACCCATAGGCATACCAGGATGACCGGAGTTGGCCCCCTGAACACCATCCATCGACAAAAATCGTATAGTTTGAACGCAAAGCTCGTCGAGCTCACTCAATCCCGGAATATTCTCAAATTCAGCCATTACATCTTCCTGATAATAAAACACCGTTTACGCTTAAAGGGGAATTGCTACAGGTTCCCGCCAATCACAGCCCGATACAGTAACAAATCGGCACCCTCCTTGCAAGCATTTTAAAAAAAACACCCCGCCCCAACCAGTGCCAAATCGTACACCACAACGTTTTAACCACAATTAAAGACCATATCAGGGGAAATCACGGGTGTGCTTAGATGCAAACGTACAAAAACTATGAAAGCATCAGTTCGTTGAGTTTGGTCAGGGCGCTTCTCTGTATCTGACGTATCCTTTCACGTGTCAGGTCGAGCTTAACCCCGATCTGTTTTAGTGTCAGCGGCTCGATACCGTTAAGGCCAAATCGCAACGTAAGCACCTCAGCCTCGCGCGGATCGATATCGCTTAACAGCTTAATAGCTTTTTTCAACTCCTCAGCCGTGCCGAGTGCATCTTCCGGCATCGAAACGTGATCGTCTTTTATCATATCGCTGAGTCCATGCCCGTCCTCGGTCGAATCGCCCTGGAAGCCGGCGTTTACCGTTGCGACTATCTTCTGAACGGCCTTGGCCTTTTTAAGTGAAAGCTTTAGTTCCTCTGCAACCTCTTCGATCTCAGGACTTCTGCCTAGATTCGACTCGAGCTTCGACGATGCATACCGCCATTGATTGATAAGTTCGACCATATACGTCGGTATGTGCAACGGCTGAGCATTCGTAAGCAGCGAACGTTTGATACTCTGCTTGATCCACCATGATGCGTAAGTGCTAAACCGCACACCGTGCTCCGGATCGAATGAATCAACCGCACGCATTAGCCCAAGGTTGCCCTCTTCGATAACATCGCCAAGGGTCATCGAGCGGGTTGAATATCGTTTGGCAATACTGACAACGAGCCGAAGGTTGCTCCGGATCATGTGATCACGAGCCTCGGGGTCATTATCCTCGATGATCCTGTAGGCAAGTTCCTTTTCCTGATCCCAGGTCAGTAGAGGTGTATGGTCTATCTCTTTGAGATATTCTCGTATGGTCGCGTCAAAAGCTATTTTGGCTCTCCTTTCGGGCACCCGTGACATACCCTAAAAACTGAGTAACTAGCCATCATGGAAAATCTTATAGGGCGGAAAACCGATTTTCCGCCCTATAAGCTATATATCGACCATGTCAAACCCGCGGTTTAGCAATAACTCCGCGTAACTTGACTTTATTCAGAAGCCTTTTCATCCTCAGCAGGCGCCTCTTCCGGTGCTTCTTCCGGCTTCTCAACCGGTGCCTCTTTCGACGTCTCTTCTGATACCTTAGCAGGTGCCTTTTCCGGTGCCTTTTTCGGCGTCTCATCTTCTGCCTTGACTACGATGTTGTCCGGCATAAGCGATCCGTCAAGTCCGCCGCGTCTTTCGACCTGCTCTTTTTCTGCAACAGGCTCGCTGGGAGCCTTCTCCTCTTCGTGTTTTTCCTGATCGTCAGCGGTCCACTGAACACGTCGTAAGCTAAGCCCGATCTTTCTGGAATCGGTATCGACCCGCAAGATCTTAACTTCCAGTTCCTGACCGATATCGACGACATCCTGAGGATTTTCGATCTTCTGATCTGCCAGTTCTGAAATATGCAGCAATCCTTCAAGCTCAGACTCAAGCTCGATAAAGACGCCAAAGTTAGTGATCTTTGTAACCGAACCCTTGACGATCTGACCCGGAATATACTTTTCAGGGATCGCTCTTACCCACGGATCCTCTGAAAGCTGTTTTACACCCAGAGAAACACGACGCTTATCTTCGTCCACTTCAAGAACAACGCACTTGAGTTCCTGGCCCTTATTCAACGCATCGCCGGGATGGTTGAACTTACGCGTCCAGCTAAGATCGGAGATATGAACCAAGCCGTCAACGCCGGGCTCGATCTCGACAAATGCACCGTAGTTAGTTAAGCTCGTAACTCGCGTCGTTACGATAGTTCCCGGAGGATACTTCTGAGCCGCTACCGACCATGGGTTCGTCTCAAGCTGCTTGATACCAAGCGATATTTCCTGCTTGCTCTTGTTGACGTCGAGAACGACAACTTCGATCTCTTCGTTGAGGTTCAGAATATCGGCAGGATGTGCAATACGTTTTGTCCAGCTCATCTCGGAGATATGCACCAGGCCCTCGATGCCTTCTTCAAGACGAATGAACACGCCATAGTTCATGATGTTGACAACCGTACCGTGAACTCTGCTGCCGATCGGATAACGCTCTTCGACATCTTCCCACGGACTCTTGGCCTTTTGCTTCAAACCAAGCGATATCTTCTCGTGGTCGCGGTCAACGCCGATAACGATACATTCGATCTCCTGATCCAGATGAACAACCTCTGACGGATGCGATATCCTGCCCCAGCTAAGATCGGAAATATGAAGCAGACCGTCAAGACCGCCAAGATCGACGAACACGCCGAAGTCTGCGATATTCTTAACAACACCCTTACGGACCTGGCCTACTTCGATCTCTTCAAGGATCTTTTCCTTGCTGCTGTGACGTTCTTCTTCGATAAGTTTTCTACGTGATACTACAATGTTACGGCTTTCGGTATCGATCTTCAATATCTTACACTCGATGTCACGACCGATGAAACGGGAAATATCGCCAGGCTTTCTGATGTCAACCTGCGATGCTGGAAGGAATACCGGAACACCGATATCAACCAGAAGACCGCCCTTGATCCTGCGTGTAACCTTACCTGTAACAACATCCCCTTCTTCGTTATTGGTGACGATGATTTCCCAGCCCCTGATCCTGTCTGCTTTACGTTTGCTAAGCAGGATGCCGCCTTCGGCATCGACTTCTTCAAGAAGTATTTCGATGTCTTTGCCTTCGACGATCTCGCTCGGATCGTCAAACTCGGAGGCTTCTACAATCCCTTCACTCTTGAGGCCAAGCTCAACGATAACGTCGTTACCGATCCTGGTGACGATCTTACCTTTGATAATGTTGCCCGGAGTGAGCACGTCCATTTGATTGTCCAAAGCCTTATTGAGCAGTTCGCTGTGCTCCTCGGTGAATAAGCTTTGAATTTCTTCGTCGATCTGTTCGTACGAAAGACCTAACTCGTTAATAATGTTTCTGTTTACCATAAAACTTGTCTCCTGTGGAGTCTTTTAGCCGACAAAACCGCGCCCCACATTTACGCAGCCTGCCTTTAGGGTTTATTGCTCGCACCCTTTTACAGTGGCTTTAAAAAGTTAAGGGCAGCTCTTTTCAGAGTTCCCCACTAATAAAAAAACACTGGCCTACGCAGCCAATGCTATTGATAATCCATTCTTTTATAGCTATTTTTCACTGCCTTTATAAGCTTTCAAGTTCTCTACAAACTCACTTATCACCCGATCGGGAGTCGAAGCCCCCGCTGTGACGCCGGCAATCCCTTTACCGGAAAGTACTGTTTTATCAAGTTCGTCCCAGTTTTGCAAATGAAACGTTTGATTATTGTATTTTTTACATAATTCTGCCAGTTTTCGCGTGTTTGCACTATGCAATCCGCCCAAAACGAACATTATATCAACTTGACGGCACAGTTTAACCGCCGATTCCTGTCGTTTTATCGCCTCTTTGCACAGCGTATTGATCACTTTAAGCTCAGAAAACCCCTTTTTAACGATATTAGCGAGCATTTCGCCAAAATACTCCGGAGTCTGCGTCGTCTGGCAAATAATACCAAGCTTCTCATGCGAGGACAGCTTTTCAAGGTCATCAGAACTTCCAATAACCACGATATCGTCCGAAAAACCCACTATTGCCTGAACCTCAGGATGGTTCTCGTCACCTATCATCGCCACTTTATATCCGTCCTGATTCAAAGACTGAGATATCTTTTGCAATCTTTTAACCAAAACGCAGGTAGCGTCCACGATTTCAAGCTCTTTTTCCTTGATCGCCTCAAGCTGATCCTTCGTCGCACCATGGGAGCGGATAAGCACCGTCCCCGATTCGATCTGGTCAACAGACTCAACCGTCTCAAGCCCGTCGCTGGCAAGTTCGTTTACAACATCCTGATTATGAATGATCGAACCAAGACTGTAAACGACATCCCGATCAGCCAAAGTCTTCTTGGCCATATTGATAGCATTCTTGACACCAAGACAAAAACCGCATTTTTCTGCAACTAATACTTTCATAACTTTCCAATTCTACCACGTCGGGTGCCACGGTCAAGCTCTGCTTGGCCGTGATAAAACAGCATCGCCCAAAGGTCGAGTCAATAACTACGACTAACGACTCTCAAACTGACCGATCGGTCAGCTTGAGTACTTTACTCATAATCGTACGGTTCTCTACCCATATTTTTTCGAACCTCGCTCTGCAAGTCTCTCAGCCTGCCGCCTATCATCTCTGCAAACTCCTTGTCGGGCAGCCCCTTTATATCTTCCGGGTCGATCGGCTTGCCGTAGATGATACCGATGCGCCCCTTAAGCGATGGAAACTTCTT
>JAGLHQ010000074.1 GCA_023143375.1 Planctomycetota bacterium | reverse complement strand
GCCTGACCGCGACGGATCGGGATCGTATTAAGATGACGCAGAAGAAAACCCAGAACCTTACCCTCATAAAGCGAATCGCGAGCAACTCCGCAAGTCCACCTGCCCAACGGCAACTGGCAAATGACCGGGTCCAAAAAACTCTGGTGATTGCATAGCAAAAGCACCGGGCCTTTCTTCGGAACATTCTTTCTACCGAAAGAGCGTATCCTGTACAACGGATACAGCGTACCCTTAAATAATATCCGGGCGCTCTGATAAAGTATAAGAACAAAAATTTTATCAATTATTTTTTTCAGCATATCCATCAAGTATGTCCCATGAAAACGAAGTCGTTAATTTTTATTTTTTATTTCTTCTACTAGCTTTTCTACAACCTGTTCGAAACTAAGCCCCGTCGTGTCGACAATAACAGCATCGCCCGCAGCTGCCAGCGCCCCAGCCTCCCGTTGCTCGTCGCCGGCGTCTCGTTTTTTAATATTCTCGATCAACTCGTTAATATCCGCCTTCTTGCCCGCCGCTTCAAGCTGCAGCTTTCTTCTCTTTGCACGTTCTTCGACGTCTGCGGTAAGGAAAAATTTAAACCCGGCATCGGCAAACGCAACCGTCCCTTGATCCCTGCCCTCGGTAACTATTCTTTCATGCTCACAGGCAAACGCCCTTTGCAGATCGACAAGCCGCTCGCGGACCTTCACAGCAGAAGCAATGAAACGCACGTTGCTCGTGACATTAGGATCGCGTATCGCTTCTGTTACATCGACCCCGTCTATCGCAACCGTCATACCGTCATCAGCGACATCGAATGAAAAGTTTTTCGAATCAAGAATCTCAAGCAGCACACTCTCGTCGTTCAGGTCCGCTCCGTCACCGATCGCCGCAAGCGTAACCGCACGGTACATCGCACCGGTATCCAGAAACGCCGCACCAAGCTGTTTGGCAACCGCGTTTGCAACGCTGCTCTTACCCACGCCGGCAGGACCGTCGATCGTAACTACAAACCTTTGGTCCTCGATCATGACTGATCCTTTAATGCCTGCACGTTAGCGTTTTTGTCTATCTTTATCGCAACGACACTCGTATCGTCAAACTGGCTTGCAAGCCCGACGAACCGCCGTCTAAAACCCATAATATTACCGATAAGCTCCTCGGCACTGTTCTCGACGTTTTCCTTTAACACATCAAGCATGTTCTCCCTGCCCCAAAACTCATTCTCAAAATTAACCGCATCAACCAGCCCGTCGGTATACATAAGCAGAACATCGTCCTCTTCGATCTCCACAACACCTATCTCATGTTCGGTTTTTTCGGTGATCCCCAGCACGAGTCCCCCCTTTCCAAGCTCGCTGAACTCGCCGTGGCGCACAAGTATCGCAGGCTCATGCCCGCAGTTGCAATAAGTGATCGTTCTGGCGTCGATATCGATCCGTGCGATGAACAGCGTAATAAACTCCCCGTCCCTGCACTCGCTGCATGCAACGCTGTTAAGCTGTTTAACAACGTCATGCAGGTTGTGCCTTTCAAACCCGCCATCGATATACGCCCGGATGCTCCCCCTGAACATGCTCATCATCATCGCAGCCGGGACGCCCTTACCGATAACATCGGCGATGCCCACCGCAAGCGTATGATCGTCGATCTTATTAAAATCGTAAAGATCCCCGCCGATATCAAAGCATGGCTGATACGCCGCTGCAATATCAAGCCCCGCTATAAACGGCGCCCTCTCCGGGATCATGCGCCGCTGGATAACCCCGGCAAGACGCATCTGTTCTTCCATCTTGGCACCTTCGATCGCCTTGCGATATAAACGAGCATTGGTAATAGCGACCGCACTTTGCGTAGCAACAACACGAGCCAAAGCAACCGCCTCTTTGTTAAACCGCTTCGGCTTCGGGCTATACAAACGCAGCACGCCAACATTAGTATTCCTGAACTTCATCGCAACCGTAAGCTGGCTGATAAGCCCTTCTTTTTTTGTCGCATCCGGATACTTGATACGGCTGTCAACCCGCATATCGTCGATAACCACAGCGTCACCGTTAAAAGCCTGCTCGATCACAGTATCATGTTTCGTAACAGGCCCCTTATTGCGATACTCATCGCTAAGCCCATAGGTGCTGCGCATATTCAGCTTGCCCTCTTCGTCGTCCAGCAAACGGATGGAACACGCACGCGTACGGGTAACCTTAACCACCGCCTCAGCCAGCCGATCGAGAACCTCCTGAAGCTTAAAATCACCCGCAACCAGCGTAGAGATATTAAAAATCTGCTTGTCCTTCTTAGCCTGTTTTCGTGACTTCTTTTCCATATATAAATCAGCCCCAGCCGATAGGCCGGCTCCATGTATCTTTTCTCTGTGAATCTCTGTGGCCTCTGTGGCCAAAAAAAAAACTCTACATTCTCACATACATTAATCTGCGAAAGCAGAGACAAAACTATCCCAAGGGCAAATTATACACGATTTCCCGCTCTTTGCACAGAATTGAACCCTTTTAGCCTAAAATTATCAAACGTAAAGAAAAAAACGTTTTCTTTAGACTAATTTCGATGTTCTAATCGTGATATCAGTGAAGATCGATCTTTATTCCGGAATGACATGAGCGACAGATGATAGAAGATGCACTTTTAAAATGGCGATTCAGGCAGGGTTCTTCGGAAGCTCTTAGCAGAATATACCAAAAGTACGTAGACTTTCTGCTTACTCTGGCGATGGGCCTGTTATATGACAATGCTTCTGCCCAGGACGCCGTGCACGACGTTTTCGTAAAGTTGGCTGCCTCTTCTGATGATTTTAAGCTCAAAGGCTCTTTGAAAAGCTATCTGGCAACCTGCGTGCTAAACAGGTCACGCGACATGCTCCGGGCAAGCTCAAGGAATAATGTCGATATAAGCGCTGCTGTGAGTATCGCATCGGATGATAACACCGTCAGATCGATCATCGGCAGCGAACAGTCTGAAAATATCGCCAAAGCTTTATCGCAGCTCCCCGGCGAGCAAAGGGAAGTAATAGTAATGCACTTTAAGGGCGAAATGAAATTTAAACAGATAGCCCGATTACAAGACGCGTCAATAAACACCGTCCAAAGCAGGTACCGCTACGGACTCGATAAACTTCGGTCACTATTAATAGATGGAGAACAAAAATGAGACCGACTGATAATATAAAAAACAAAATAAAGAACATGGATTTCAAAGCAAGCAACGAGCTAAAACAAAAAATGCTCGAAGATGTCCTAAACGAACAAAACAAAAAACAACACTCTACACAAACACCGCAGAGTGTTTGGAGAATAATTATGAAATCGAATATTACAAAACTAGCAACCGCAGCAATAGTTATCGCCGCAATCCTAGTCGGCATAAACCGCTTCGGCGGATCAATAGACGGATCATCGGTAGCATGGGCCCAAGTTGTCGAACAGATCAACAACTACACAAAATATAAATACCGGGAAAGAGTCGTAAGAGAAAATGGACCTAAGAGGCCGATCATGGATGTATATCACTTAAACTTATCACAACGACGACAAGAGGTCGAAAACGGTGATATACATATCATCGACATGCGAGGCACCGACGCGATAACCGTAGAGCTTAAGCCCGATCAGATGAAAGCGACAGTTACAAAGTTTATAGGCACGGGCCCAAGGAAAGACCCGCACATAATCGAGATGGTTAAACGGTTTGAACAGAAGACCACTGAAAGGCTGGGCACAAAAGAAGTAGACGGCAAAATCTTGCAAGGTTTCAGGCATGCTCCAAACGCACGCAATGATTTTACAGTTTGGGTTGACCCAAAAACAAAGCTCCCCGTCGAGATAGAGCTTGTACATACAAAGGCCGGACAAACCATTTTCATGGATGAGTTCGAGTTCGACTTTGACCTTGGCCCGGAAGCTTTCGGCACTGAGATTCCAGCGGGATATGAAATTGAGACATTGATCCAGGATTACCGCCCAGTCAAACCCAAAGAAATAACTGCTGAAGATCTTGCAGAGGAGCTGAAACATACAGCTTATACAATCGATAGGCTTTCGTGGATAACGAACCAAACAATAATGCGAGTCGCTAGCCCGCTTGGCACCAGAACAATAAGTTACATTACCGGAATACAAACAGATGACGGCAACACCATACTGATCGTTCAGGGTGATTATTACGATATGGAAAGAATGGTCTGGATACCCAACCAGCAACTCGTACTTGAAACTCCAAACGGAGCAAAGCTCTATACACATCCTAACGGTTCAATATATGCACAAAGATTTCTGGACAGCTTCGCAAAAGCAAAGCCCGATCTTTTCAATGCCGCAGATATTAGCGACCAAAGGATCACAAGAATGATAGTTATGCCCAATGGAACCGTCTTAGGACTGGTAGCAAACAAGCAAATCAGCAACGATAGAATACAGGCCCTTGTCGAATCATTGGTAGAAATTAACACCAAATAACTTCATAAGACATATTGAATATAAGGCCGGGCCTCACAACCCGGCTTTTTTTTAATCTCTGTGACCTCTGAGCCCTCTTTTTTCTCTGTGGCAAAATCTTTAAACCGGCAAAGCCGAATTTAATCAGCATCGCCAAAGGCGATTCTACATTTTTTCTTTTTTATTTTTGATTTTTAATCTCAAACGGCTAATATAATTGTATGAGCAATATCGCAAAACATGTTATTTATAAGGGACGCGTTCAGGGAGTAGGTTTCCGCTTCACAGCCCAGCGCATCGCCATGCGATACGAGCTTGCAGGATTCGTAAAAAACCTCCCCGACGGATCGGTAGAAATGTTCGCACAGGGACACCCCGACGACGTCGCAGGCTGCCTAAGAGACATCGAAGAATCGTTCGGGGCGTACTTAAAAGATACGATAATAACAGACAACCCACTAAACGCCCGGCTGCACGGCTTCGACATCGCTTTCTAAAACTTAAAGGAGCAACGCAATGACAAAAAAAAACTCTGCACTACTGATCGCCTTGACCTTACTCTCAACCACCGCCGGATGCAATAACACAAAAGAAAATCCCCCTTCAGTTTATACATGGCACGACATAACACGGGCAGCGATGGGAACGCACGGCGCATATATGCAGGATTTCAACAGCCGCGAAAACCCAACATGGTCAGACGACATACCCCGGCAGTTTTGGACCAAACCGATTCGCAACATGAAACCCCTGCGAGTATACCTCCATCTCTACCATCTGGTCGTTGTTCAAAAGATTAATGGCAACATAGAAGAAGGTATATTTATAAACATGCCCATCTCGTCGACCATCATGTTTAGTGGCAACGATGGATTTATATTCACAGAAGAATTCAAATACGGATACAGGTACAAAAGAACTATCGAAAAATAAATATTATTTCTCTTGCGACTTTTCCGCTAAGTGCTGTTCCCACATCGCAAGCTCCCTCAGCCGATCGACGATCTTCAAATGCTGCGTACACGCACGCTCGCACTTACCGCACTCGATGCAGTCTTTCGCCGCACCTTTCCTGTTAACAAGCCACCCCCAATGAAGGTGATGATCCATTACATCGAGCATCCCATCCAAATCTTTTTCTTCAAGGATGCTTTCGTTATAAACCTGCATATAGTTTGCTATCGGAATATTCTTGCTGCAAAGATCCGCCATGCAATACCCGCAACCCGTGCATATCGCATCCATGTTCTCCGACACATTCTTTTTGATCCTTTCGATGTCTTCCTGCGTAAAAGCTTTCGCCTCGTCTGCAACCTTGCACGCCATATCGATATGCTCGCGCGTCGTAAACCCGTTCAGCGCAATCGTTATCTGCGGAGAGTTAATGCAAAACCGAAGCGCAGCGGCCGTCGGCGTCTCGCCATCGGCTGCTAAGAAACCAAACTTCTCGGCATGTTTCGGTATCACCCCGCCGCTCAAAGGATTCATCGCAACCGTACCCATCCCTGCGTCATGAGCAGCGACCAAACCTTCCCACCGATAAAGAAAGTTTAATATGTTAACCCCCATCAATATACCTTCGACCTTAGCGTCTTCAACTATCGGAAGTATGTCGTTACCCGGAAGATGCGTCGAGCAAGCAATATTTTTGATCTTCCCCTGCTCCTTACACTTGAGCAAACCGTCATACTGCCCCCCAGCCTTCATCGCAAGCTCATAATGCTTGATGTCACGTATACACCAGATATGATAAAAGTCGATACACTCGACGTTCAGCCGTTTCAGCGACTTCTCAACAGCCTCTATTGCCTTATCCGCTGTCGGAAAATGAACCGGCATACCCTTAGTCGAAACATAAAACTTATCACGATCCGCCGCCATCTGTTTCATCGCAACACCGAATATATCCTCGCTCCTGTCACCGCAATACCCCGGCGCAGTATCAAAATAGTTGATCCCCTTATCGAACGCATACTGTAGCAGCTCGGCGTTCGCTTCGTTACTCAAAGACTCGTCAAAACGCATCCCCCCAAAACCAACGGCGCTTACTTTCGCACCAGTCTTACCATATTCTGTATAAAGCATTTAATAAACTCCGTATCTATATTCCCTTGTCATCCAGTCCCATTTTTGTCATCCCAGCGAAAGCTGGGATCCATTGTTACAATTTAAACTTGTTCTCTTGGGTGGCACGGTCAAGCTCTGCTTGGCCGTGATTACTACTCGCCCCCAAAGTCAGCGCACAAAAAAACCGACGGCATGATTATATCACACCGCCGGCTGATTTTACAGAGTTTTTAAATACTACTGACAAAGCTCGTCAAGACGTTCGGTCGGTTTGTCAAGCCCGCTGATGATCGTATAGACCCGCAGTGTCTCTCGGCTGTCCTCATAGATACCGCGATGGACCGTAGCCTTACCCGTTATCTCGCTGAGCACGTCGAACGCGTAGTCGATATTGTCCTGCAGGCCCGGCACGTTAGCCATCATCTTCTTACCGCCGACAATTACGCAGCCTGCGAAATTAGCTGTGCTAAGATCGAATCCGCCCGCGAGCAGAGTCTTTTCGAGGTTGTTACGTACAGCACTCGATATAGCGAACTTATCGCGGATATTAGCTATCTGCGTCAGCCCCATCATCGCACATCCGCCGCCGGACATAATGCTGTGATAGTCAACCTGATCGAACGAGGTATATGGACTTGGCAATGCGCTCAAGCGGTTGAATATATCGAACATACCGGATACGGTGTTGTTGATCGTTGGCCAGAACTCTTT
>JAGLHQ010000073.1 GCA_023143375.1 Planctomycetota bacterium | reverse complement strand
GCTGCCATCTGGCAAAGTTCTGAAGCGACCTGGTAAGCGTTGCTGGCAATAAGCGGCGAGTTGGTTTCCCCGTATGAAGGCAAGGTCATAAGGACACCGACTTTTTTGTTGGGATTCTTGATCCCGATACGCCTGGCATAGTTCTTAGCCGCATCGATAAGGCCCGCAGCACTTCCACCGCCTGTGCCGCCACCCGCTCCGAAGCACACCATTATATGATCGACCTCATCACCGAAAATACGCTCGGTGTGATGGATCACTTCCTGCTTGCACAATCCGATAGCATCCGCTCCGCGAGCCATGTCCTTACCCGCACCCTGGCTTCCGATATCCATTATATGCTTTTGAGCGTCCGGAATATCGAGCAGATCGAGATCGTTGTTGGTCGTATTAACCGCAAGCACCTTCCCATAACCAAGATCGTGGAAAGCCTTCACCAATCGACCCCCGCACTGACCGGCACCGATCCAACCGTAACGGAGAGAACCCTGAGAGCTATCCTTAACGCCCTGAACGTGATGCTCCCGAACCTCGAACTTCTCAAGATCAAGCGTAGGAATGTCACTCTTAGAAGCTCTCGGAGCTTTCGCCTTCGTACTTGCCTTTGCCTTTGTGCTTTTCTTTTTAGTTGCTGTCCTTGCCATTTTACTTACCATGCCTTTCCAGTATTAGTTGTTTTATACGCATAAGACACATACTGAGTCTTTGCAGTATAAGTAAATTCGACAACATCATTAACGGACATAACCTCTTTTTGGTTTTTCCCAACCAAAACCACCCCCCGACCCTATCCTTTATATACACCCTGCGGGCGCACATCCATCCCACGCAAAACGACCGATAAAAACTCCGCCAAAACACAAAGAAAAGCGATAATTCGTAATTCATAATTGACAATTAGATTTACCCCGCCGAGGCAACGGCCGGCATGGAACATTCCAATCTATCGGGAATCAATAATAATTAATAATTGATAATTAATAAATTGTTATAGGACCTAAATCATGTCAAAACAATTTGACAAACCGGCGCATAAAAAACCGCCGGTCGTTTTAAAAACGACCGGCGGTAAGGAAAATCACACTTTAATAACAGTCTTTACTTACGAAGTCAGCAGCTCGTCAATGCGACGTGCAGGGAAGTCCAGCCCGCCGATAATGGTGTAAACTCTAAGCAGTTCTTTGTTGTCTTCATAGATACCGCGATGGATCGTTGCGTTACCTGTAATATCTGCCAGAACATCGAACGCGAAGTTCATGTTGTCCTGCAAACCGGCAACGTTAGCCATCATCTTCTTGCCGCCAACCATGATACAACCTGCCACCTTAGCGGTGCTCAGGTCGAATCCGCTCGCCAGCAGCGTCTTTTCAAGGTTCTTCTTAACCGCTTCTGACAAGGCAAACTTGTCCTTATAAGCGTCGACACGCGTCAGCCCCATAATAGCACAGCCGCCCGCGCGAAGAATGCTCTGATAGTCAACCGGATCGAACGTCGTATAACGTGTCGACAGAGCGTTTAGTCTGTTGAATACATCGAACAAACCGGAAACCGTATCGTTGATGCTTGGCCAGAACTGCTTTACAGTTAAGCCAGGATACATCCTGCTGATCTTCTCGTTGTCAACGATGATGTAAGGCGAGAACACGCCTTCCTGCGCAAGTTGCCCCAGCTCTGTTGACAGGCGATGTGCGTTATCAGCTACCTGCGGGCTTGCCGCTTCGCCTTGCGTCGGCAGCGTCATTACAACACCGACGGTTTGGTTAGGATTCGTATGCCCGATCGAACGTGCGTAGTTCTTGGCAACATCGATCAGATCGACCGCGCTTCCGCCGCCCGTTCCGCCGCCGGCACCTACGCAGACCATTATCTGGTCGACTTCGGTACCGAACTTCTGACGGCACAGATGCAGGATGTCCTGCTTGCTCATGCTGATCGCCTGTTTGCCGCGCTCCATCTGTTTGCCCGCGCCCTTTTCGCCGATGTCCATCAGGAACTTCTGTTCCTTGGGAATATCCAGCAGATCCAGGTCATGGCTTGTGGTATTGAGCGCTATAACCTTCTTATATCCAAGATCGTAAAAGCTCTTGACCAGACGTCCGCCGCACTGACCGGAACCGATCCATGCAAAACGCGTCGAACCGAAGAACGAGTCCTTAACACCCTTCTCGATGAAGTCCCTAACCTCAAACTGCTCGAGATCGAGTGTTGGGATGTTTTCCCGTAAAGCCTTGATTGCAACCTTTTTGGCTTTCTTTACAACCGCCTTCTTAGCGACAACCTTCTTGACCGCTTTCTTCTTAGGGGCAGCCTTCTTCTTAGGGGCAGCCTTCTTCTTCGGCACAGCTTTCTTCTTGGTTACTTTTTTCTTAGTCGTTTTCTTTTTAGTGGTTTTCTTCTTTACCACTTTCTTTTTAGTCACCTTCTTTTTGGTAACTTTCTTTTTGGTAACCTTTTTCTTGGTTGTTTTTTTCTTGGTTACTTTTTTCTTTTTAGGCGTTGCCTTTTTAGCTGTTTTCTTCTTTGTTGCTTTCCGCTTCTTTGGCACAGCCTTCCTCTTAGTAGCTTTCCGCTTGGCTGTTTTCTTCTTAACCGTTTTTTTCTTAGCTACTTTTCTTTTTTTAGGAGCGGCTTTCTTCTTAGCCGGTTTTCTCTTTGCTGCCTTTTTTGGTTTTGCCTTTGCTTTGGCCTTTTTCTTTGGCGCAGCTTTTTTCTTCGTAGCTTTCTT
>JAGLHQ010000072.1 GCA_023143375.1 Planctomycetota bacterium | reverse complement strand
GCGTAACGTGTAAGATCGTCCTCTGTTGGTCCGAGCCCGCCGGTAATGAGAATTATCTCAGCATAGCTTGCTGCCTGACCTATCGCATCGGAGATCATGGAGATATCATCGCCTACGATGGAAATGCTGACGGTGGGGATCCCCATCAGCAGGAGCTGCTTACTTAGCCACCGGCTGTTAGTGTCCAAACCGTCCCCGCTTAGAAGCTCGTTTCCAATACTGATAATGCTTGCTTTTTTCATTTTCGCCTTAACCTTGCATAAACTCAGAGTTTATAAATCGGCTGTTTTAGGGGCTTGCGTAACTATAAAATCCGGTTTTACTGCCCCTAAACCGGTTTAATCCAAGGTGTGCGCAATGCAGGCTTGCCGCATGGGCAGAAAATCTGCCCATCCTACAACCGCTAGACGTTGAACCTGAAGTTTATGATATCTCCGTCGGCAACAACGTATGTCTTTCCTTCAAGGCGAGTTTTTCCTGCTGCTTTGCATTCCTTTTCTCCGCCATATTCCTGCATGTCAGCGTAGCTGATAGTTTCAGCACGGATGAATCCGCGTTTGATGTCGCTGTGGATCTTGCCCGCTGCGTCAAGGGCGCTGGTACCTGCCTGTAATGGCCATGCGCGAACTTCGTCTTTGCCGACAGTTAAGAAACTGATAAGGCCAAGCGTCTTGTAACAGCTTTGCACAAACCTGGCAGCCGCTAAGTCTGTTATGCCAAGGTCAGCCATAAATTCGATCCTGCTCTCTTCGTCAAGTTCCGCCAGTTCGTGTTCTAAGCTGGCGCACAGGGTTATAGTTTCAATGCCTTCTGCCAACGGCCCAAGATCGAACTGTTTATCAAGCTCGTTTTCGTCGGCATTGATGACAACCATCATCGGTTTCATTGTCAAAAAGCCAAGTGACTTTATCAGGTCAAGCTCGACCTCATGTTCGATGACGCTGCTTACGAGTTTTTCGGCTTCGAGCGCATCTTGCAATTTTATTTGTAGTGCAAGTTCTGCTTTGTCTTTCGCCTGCGTCTTGCTTGGTTTGTGAACCTGTTTTTCAAGTTTTTCGATTCGTGTTAATACCAGCTCCAGATCCGAGAGGATAAATTCGGTCTTTAGATCGACGAGGTCTCTGGCAGGATCGTTGCCGTCGAAGGCCTTTAGCACGACGACGAACATATCGATCGTTCGGCATTGGGCGAACAGCCGACGTGCTGCGGTGCGCGACGACTCATCGGTAAACGCCAGGCCCGGCAGATCGAGACAATCTATGGTAGCGCGAACTGTTTTTTTTGGCTTGTAGAGATCCGTCAGCCAGTCAAGACGTTCGTCCGGAACCGGAACGATAAGTTCTTCTATATTAACCGAACCCGCCGCGGGCATGGGCTTTCCGCTTACCGCAGACAATAGCGTGCTCTTGCCCGACTGCATCATACCGATCAATGCTGCTTTCAAAATCAAGCTCCTCTATCTTGTCATTCCTGCGAAAGCAGGAATCCATTTCTAACAATTATATACCGTTTTCCCATAACAATCGTATGCCACCGTTGCCGGAAAATCTACCACTTCTAATTTTCTAATAGCTTCCGTTCCAAGTTCTTCGTAAGCGATTACCTCTGCTTTTATGATCTGCTTGCTAAGCAATGCACCAGCACCGCCGATGGTGGCAAAATGCACCGCACAATTTTCTTTAAGAGCCGCTCGAACCTCATCGCCGCGATAGCCCTTACCGATCATACCTTTTAGCCCATTAGCCAGCAGCTTCGGGCTAAACGCATCCATCCGCGATGACGTCGTCGGCCCTGCTGCTCCGATAGGTTTCCCCTCCCGTGCCGGCGACGGACCTACAAAATATATAACCTGTCCCGCCAGATCGACCGGCAAGTCCTTACCAGCATCGATAAGCTCGCAAAGCCGCTTATGCGCCTGATCACGCCCCGTCAGGAGCACCCCGCTGATCAAGACCTCGTCGCCGGCTTTTAGGCACTTGACATCCGCATCGCTTAACGGCGTTGTTATTCTCTTAACTTCCATAAATCTCCTACCATGCAAAAATGGTATTCTAACACCCAAACCGCCGATGTCTATTCAAAAATCCGTTATATATGTGAACTTACCTGCGATATTAAGCTTAGAACTTCCACGCCACAGGATTTAAGCTTCTCTTTTGACTGGTGGCCATCGACAAGCAGCACACAATCACAGCCGATCTTTTCTGCCACTTCAAAATCATGCACCGTATCACCGACCAAAAGCACCTCGCTAACATCAAGACCGGTTGTTTCGATCAGCTTTTTGCCGAGGTCGATCTTGCAGTTGGCGTAATAATCGCCCAGCCCGCTTATGTTCGTAAAGAAACCCGTAATATCAAAATATTCCACCACCTGCTCCAGCAGGTCCTGGTGATATGCGCTTAGTATCGATTGCTTCAAGCCTGCCTCTTCAATCGCCTGCAAAACTTCTAACGCGCCCGCTCGCAGCTTACACTCACAACGCCTACTGTTGTACAGGGCAATGTATTCGTTAGCAACATCGTCAAAGTCCTCTGCGTCAAAGTCAAACCCAAGGTCAACATAATAATCGATCACCGGAAACCGAAAGTTCTCCCGATAGCTCTCCAGCGTTATAAGCGAAAGGCCCCGCTCGCCCATCATAGCGTTAAGCACCTCAAGACACAAATGAGCATCGTCAAACAGCGTCCCGTTCCAATCCCAGATTATATGTTTATATTGCTTCATCTATTCTTTATTCCATTGTTCAAGATTTCTGATCCTTTGCCCATCGTCGCCCTGCTCTTTGTCATAGGCAAACTTTTGCAGCGTATCACAAGGAAAACTCTGGCATTGTCCGCAATGCTGAAGTTCTTTTTCCATGCAGCATTTAGCTAATGGACAATCACCCCAGAACATCTTTCCCTCAGCCTTAATACAGCCGGGGCAATTAACCTTTTCTTTGTAATCGCACTTGCTGCAATAAAGACCACACCTGCTCTCAAACCTATCGCTCATAATAACTCCCTTTCTCAAAAACCAATTATAATAGCCCCAGCCGTCAGGCTGGTTCCTCTACTCCGAACCATGAACACCGAACTACGAACTCTCTAACTGCCCGCAGGTCAGTTAGAGTTCCTTATTCATATTATAGTAGTCCAGGCGTTTGCCTTTTACTTCGATAAAAGCTTCGCTGTACGTGTTGTAGCCGATAGCGTCATAAAACTTTTTAGCTGGGATCGATGCGTACAGGCATATTTCGTTTATGCCATTGTCTTTGGCTTTGTTTTCAAGCTCCGTCATTATCAGCTTACCGAGGCCTTTGCCTTGCAAAGCAGAATCGACGTAGACACGTTTTATCTGCTCGGCAAGCAGCGTACCGGTAGCGATCATCCTGCCATCAAGCTCTGCGATGAGAATAATCCCCTCGGCGGCGTCTTTTAGTATCTCCGTCTCGTTATGCTCGTCTTCCCAATGCGTAATGGCCTCGGCGCTATAGACAGGACGGTAGCAAACGTCTATCGTGTCCCATATCAGCTTTAGCATCGCTTCTAAGTCCGAATGTTCAAACTGCCTTAGCTTAACGTCCATAATCTCTCCGGCATTACAGCAATAAAAAAGGCCCGGCTGTTTTCGCAACCGGGCCCTGATAATTCGTATAAACTTAAAACTTATGCTTCAATAGTCTCGATCACAACCTGCAAATATTTCTGACGGTGACCAACGTGTCTGACAGAATTTTTACGTCTGCGGCGATACATGCTGTGCAGCTTCGGGCCCTTTATCACGCCGTCAGCAGCGGTGGTCTTAAAGCTTGCTACGACCTTGGCACCGTCAAGATACGGAGCGCCAACCTTGATATCTGTTCCATCACTGACGAACAGAACCTTGTCCAGTTCGATAGTCTTGGCATCGTCTGCGACCTCTGTTAATTCGATGTTGATCACATCACCTTGGGCAACCTTATACTGCTTGCCGCCTTGTTCGATTACTGCGTACATTGATAAACTCCTTGAATTCCATTAATTACAAGCAGGGCATTGTATAAATTCACACAACAGATGTAAAGAGTTTTATCCGATATTTAAATATTTTTATAACCAATTGTTGCAAAACGGCTTAAATTAGGTCAGAATGCTGACCTAAACGTGTGTTTTAGCTGTTTTTTCAAGGATATTCGATGCAGATAGCGATGATACAGGACCAAATAGTTCCTTTCGACGAGGTTGACAGTGCCCTTTTGGATCGGGGGACGTTCTTCGGCGACGGGGTTTACGAGGTCATCAGGAGCTATAATGGCAGAATATTTGCTCTGGACGACCACCTTGAGCGGTTCGCACGCAGCCTGAAAGAGATCAAAATAACGGGCGTTGACATCGAAAGTATCCGGAAAAAGGTCGAAAAGGCGTTTGACGAAGCGGGGATCGACAACGCTAAGATATACTTCCACATAACACGCGGCTCAGCCGTCCGCAACCATGCGACAAGCGAAAAGCTGACGCCCAACTTCTTTTTAACGGTAACAGAGATTGAGGACACCGCAAATGAAAAACTGATTGGCATCAAGGTCTCGACTTTCCCGGACTGGAGGTGGAAACGATGCGATATTAAATCGCTGAACCTGCTGGCCAACGTACTGGCAAAAACTGACGCCGCGAAAAAAGGATGCGGCGAAGCGATACTGGTAAACGATGACAACATGATAACGGAAGGATCCGCATCTGCGTTTTTTGCCATCATCGGTGACACGCTTGTAGTACACCCGCTGGGTATGGATATTTTGCCGTCGATCACACGAAAGGTCATCCTGCAGATAGCACAGGAAGCGGGACTAAAGCCCGTCGAAAAACGCATCACTCCCGACGAAGCCACCCAAGCCGACGAGCTTTTCATCGCGGTAACTACCAGGGACGTAATGCCGGTTGTAGAATTCGACGGGAAAACCATCGGCAGCGGAAAACCCGGCAAGCACACTAAAACACTGATAGAAAAATTCGCACAGTTCATCAAAAGTTCTTAACTCTCGTAGTTCATTTATTTGTAAAAAGGATATAAGCATGAAACGAGTTCAAAACAGACGCGATTTTTTGAAACTGGCAGCCGTCTCCGCAGCATCGGGCATACTCACATCCGGATGTGTAAGCAGCAGCATGACAGACCGCCAAAGGAAAAAACCTAACATCGTCATCGTCTTCCTTGACGATTCCGGCTGGTCCGATTTCCAGCCATTCGGCCGGCAAAAATACAAAACGCCTAACGTTAAACGTTTGGCTGACGAAGGATGCAGATTCGATAATTTTTATGTACCCCAGGCAATATGCTCTGCATCCAGAGCCGCCCTGCTTAGCGGCTGTTACCCCGGCAGAACAAAAGTCTTCGGCGCCCACGGACCAAATGGAGCAGGACTCAACCCAAAGTATAAGATAATGCCGGAAGTCTTTAAGAGCAACGGCTATAAAACCGCGATCTTCGGAAAGTGGCATATCGGCGACCGCGATGGCAGACGCCCATGGAACAGGGGTTTCGACGAATCGGCCGGACTGCTCTACTCCAACGACATGTGGGACCAGCATCCTGAAGACCCAAAGCACTGGGGAAAGTTCCCGCTGCAATATTTTGACAATGGCAAGGTTGAGATCCCACGAGTGACAAAAAAAGATCAGGCCACGCTTACAACCCGCTACACCGAAAAGGCCGTCGATTTCATCAAGCGTAACAAGGGCAACCCTTTCTTTCTTTACGTTCCGCACTCGATGCCTCATGTACCGCTGTTCGTAAGCAAAAAATTCGCCGGTAAATCAGGCGCAGGCCTTTACGGCGACGTAATGATGGAGATCGACTGGTCAGTCGGACAGATCACAAAGGCTCTTAAAGACAGCGGCGTTGAAAAGGATACTATCGTCATCTTCACCAGCGACAACGGCCCATGGATCTCGTACGGAAATCATTCGGGCAAAACGCCCTTCCGCGAAGCCAAGGGAACAAGCTTTGACGGCGGCGTAAGGAGCGCGTGCATTATCAAGTACCCCGACAAGATAATCGCAGGTTCAACCAGTGAACGGATGTTCTGCACGGTCGACCTTTTACCGACGCTGGCAGCTTTGACAGCTACCGCGCTGCCTGAAAATACCATCGACGGTAGAGATGTATGGAAGCTCATGTCAGGCAGATCAGGCGCCAAGAATCCGCACAAGTATTACCCTTTCTCCAACGGAAAACAGTTCCAGGGAGTCATCAGCGGCGACGGAAGGTGGAAACTTCATATCCCTCACGGCTATCGAACACTGGTAAAGGCCGCCAATGACGGCAAAGCGGGAAAGTACAAACAGGAAAAGATCAGCTTGTCACTTTTCGATATGAAAAAAGACCCCTTTGAGACCACAGATGTAAAGGATAAATATCCTGATGTCTTGACACGGCTCAAAGGCTACGCCGACAATCATAAAAAGAGGTTCTATACTAAAAAGAAAGTATGATATTGTGCGGATGCTCCGGACGGCTGTAAAAAACGCCAAAGAACATTTCACCTGTTACAGACAAAATGTCCGGGCAGGAAAATACCGCATTGACTGGCCAGCCATTTACGCTATACTTACGGTTGCTTAAATTATTTAGTTTTGGGGAAAACAATGGAAATATTCGAAGGCGACACGGAGATATTTGAATTTGCGATAGCAAGAGAGATAGAAGCTTACGAGTTCTATACCGCCCTTTCTGAGCGCATGGTCGATCCAGAGAAGCAAAAAATGTTCGCCGAACTGGCCAACGAAGAGCTTGAACACAAAGCCAAGCTGGAACTCGAACTGATGAAGATGGGACAGGTGATAACCACAATAGACGTCGAAAACATGGACAAAGTCGAATACGAGATCGAGGGCGATTATGTTTTCGATATGGAATACGCAAACATCTTACAACTGGCTATCGAAAAAGAGGACGCGGCCTTTAGGCTTTACGCTTCGATGTCTTCGAAAGTTAACGATCAGACATCTGTTGATATGCTGCTGGCACTTGCCGAACAAGAAGTAAAGCACAAAATGCGTTTTGAATACGAATACGAAAGTCTATTAAAAAAAGGATAGCATAAACATGGATAATATAAAGATTTTTACCACACCGATACTCGATAACATCAGGATACTCGAATACAAGGACCCGCTGATCGTTAGAAATGTTAGGGCAATGAGCATTGTCCACGACTTGATGACACGCGTGCGTGACGTCGTCGGCGGTAGAAGCGGAGCATATCAGAACGTGATGAAAAAGATCGAGGAAGAGATTATCGACGAGATCAAACTAAAGGCCATAGAGCAAGGGGCCAACGCTATCGTAGGCTTCCACCTCGATTTCGACAGCATCGACGGATTGCTGATGGGATGCGCACAGGGAACCGCAGTAGTTATAGAAAGAAATTCCTAACCCACAAATTATTGTGCCGTTATTGCGTCTTTCATAACCGTGAAAACATCCGTGTTATCGACATACGCCCCGGAAAACCGCCACAACTGCCCTGCCTTGGGATCGCTACCGTCGAAGAGTTCGCCAAACCTGCATCGCTGTGACAATTCTTTTTCAAATATCGCGAATTATCAAAAAAACACTTTCCTATATATATAAAACATGGTATATATCCGGTTCTAGGTTTAAACGTTCATTATGGGGTATTTGAATGTTTTTGGTGGTTTTCAACTCGTAATTTGTTTGGTTTTTTGGTTTTTAACACTGGAGATTCAAAAAAATGGCTAGAAAAATGGTTCCAATGGATGGCAATGCAGCCGCGGCACACGTTGCACACGCCACGAACGAAGTAATCGCGATTTACCCGATCACACCAAGTTCTACGATGGGAGAGATCGCAGACGCAAAATCGGCAGCGGATCAGCCGAACATCTGGGGGACGATACCGTCGGTTACGGAGATGCAGTCCGAAGGAGGTGCCGCTGGTGCCATTCACGGAGCGCTCGCTACCGGGGCACTTACCACGACATTTACCGCTTCGCAGGGGTTGCTGCTTATGATACCCAACATGTACAAGATCGCTGGCGAACTTACCCCGACGGTTTTCCATGTCTCTGCAAGATCGCTGGCATGTCAGGCACTTAGCATCTTCGGAGATCATTCCGACGTCATGAGTGTAAGGCAGACAGGTTTCGCATCGCTCTGTTCCGGAAGCATACAGGAAGTAATGGACCTGGCACTTATCGCCCAGCAGGCAACACTCGCATCGCGAATCCCATTCATACATTTCTTCGACGGCTTCAGAACCAGCCACGAAATACAAAAGATCGAACAGCTTACTAATGAAGACATGAAATCCATGATCGACACTAAGCTGGTCGCAGAGCACAAAGCAAGGGCACTAAGTCCGGACAACCCGATGATCAGCGGAACCGCACAGAACCCGGACGTTTATTTCCAGGGAAGAGAAACCGTTAACAAGTTCTATCAGGCAGTTCCCGGGATCGTGGATGAAACAATGCGTAAGTTTGAAAAACTCATCGGAAGAAGCTATCATCTCTTCGATTACGTAGGTGCTCCCGATGCAGAGAAGGTCATCATCGTAATGGGTTCCGGTGCCGAGACCGTACACGAAACCGTCGAATACCTGACAGCTAAAGGCGAAAAGGTCGGCGTCCTAAAGGTTCGTTTGTACAGACCGTTCAGCGTTAAGCACTTTATCGACGCCCTGCCGAAAACAGCGACCAAACTCGCGGTCCTCGACAGAACAAAAGAACCGGGCGCCATCGGCGAACCGCTTTACGTAGACATCAGAACCGCTATCGGCGAAGCAATGGCAAACGGAACCGCGGCGTTTAAAGACTACCCAACCATCATTGGCGGACGATACGGCCTGGG
>JAGLHQ010000071.1 GCA_023143375.1 Planctomycetota bacterium | reverse complement strand
CTGTTGTTTTAAGCTTCGGTGCAGGGATCGGTTTTACGCTGGCGATATGCATCATGGCGGGGATACGAGAAAACTTAAAGCTCGCAGATGTCCCGGAATGTTTGAAGGGCGCACCTATTACCCTGATAACCGCAGGCATCCTGACGCTTGCGTTTATGGGTTTTGCAGGAATGATTAAATAGCGATTAGCCGTAGGATGGGCAATTTATGCCTTAGGTACTCGTTGCCCATGCGGTTTTTGTAGGGTGTGCTTTAGCACACGCGTTAAATGTTTTGAAAATTAAAATTTCAGTAATTCGATATTGTTTAGTCCGCCTCTGGCGGATCGAATTTAGTGCTTAGAATTTCCAGTTAACGGAGTTAGTTAACTGGAGTTAGGATTTTAAAATGATCATAGCCGAGATAAATGTAATAGAATTAGGGCTGGCCGGTTTAACTATGCTGGGCCTGGGCACTGCTTTTGCGATAGTGCTTTTGGTTGCGTCGATCAAGCTTAAGGTCGAGGTTGACGAAAAGGTCGAGCGGGTTCACGAGGCACTGCCGAACATCGATTGCGGTGCGTGCGGGTTTGCGGGATGCTCGTCTTATGCAAAGGCTGTCGTCGCCGATCCGGAGCTATTAGGCGCTTGCGCACCGGGCGGAGCCGATACGTCCGAAGCAATCGCTGCGATCCTCAACTTGCAGGTTTCCAGCGGGTCGGCGCCTATGCGCCCGGTCGTTCATTGCAGAGGTAACAGCAGCGACAAAACAATGTATGCCAACTATGCAGGCATCCCAACGTGTACCGCAGCGAATGCTGTGCCGAATGTTCAGGCGTGCAAGTTCGGCTGTCTAAGCTTCGGCGATTGCGTTAGCGCGTGCAAGTTTGACGCACTTCATATAGTTGACGGCCTGGCAACGGTCGATTATGAAAAATGCACCGGATGCACCGCCTGTGCAAAGGCGTGCCCGAGAGATCTTATCGAGATGGTTCCGTTCGGCCAGGAAAACATGATGATCGTCGCATGCTCAAGCCAGGAAAACGGCAAGAACACCCGCAGCATGTGCAAGGTAGGATGCATCGCCTGTAAGATGTGTACCAAGCAAAGCGACCTGTTCGCCATGAACGGAAACAACGCAAGAACCGATTACGAAAAGTACGCCCCAAGCGAACAAACAGAAACAGCAATCAACAAATGCCCCACCGGCGTAATAGTCTACCGAGGAAAAACAGCCCCCGCCCCAAGACCAGCGGGCCAAAAAGCAGCAGCAAGCTAGGTCACTTAAAAGGGATTGCGCTTGTTTCATTTTAAACTAGGAGATAAGGCTTTGGCTCTAAGGTAATCGCCGATACCTTTAAAACCCTGAGAACGTGCTATTGTTCCTATGATAGTTTTTTCTTCGGCGGTTAAACGAACATTAACTTGCTCTGTTCTCTTGCCCTCAGTTGCGGGAGCAGGTACTGGTTCACCGATTTCCAAAAGATGAGCGACTGTAGCAGTTAACGCTTCTTTAGTACTGGCAATGCATTCGTCAGGTGTTTTTCCATCTCCAAATACTAAAGGCATTTCCAGTCCCCTGCCGTACCACTGGTTGTCTTCAAAGGACATAATTACTTCGTATTTATTAATAATTTTTTTTGCTTTGGCTAAAATTTTGCCATCAAATTCTTTATTCAATTTTTTCGATTTGTCGGACATAAAATGCTTTTACCTTTCCTGAATGCACGGGGATACTTATTGGCTGTGTGCCTTTTTTAACAAAAATATGGTGTGAACCGCTGATCCTGTCCAGCACATACCCCTTACTTTCCAGTGTTTTCTTAACTGTGCCAAATCTCCGTTCACTTGCCATAAACATAGTATAGCCCACGCTATACTGTGCGTCAAGTTGTTTTTCGGCAAAATCAAGCTTTGACCAAAAAAGAAATTTGGCTTATTTAGAGTTTTGCCGCTGTTTTAGCATATATCAGCCGTTATCACGATAAACCCCACCATCTACACCGGTCAATTACGAAAATCGCCTAAATCCCCATTCTGAGTCTAAAAACGATGATTTAGAAATTTAACCGGTATAGAAACGGTATACTTTTGGTATACCCTTACTTTTCCTGTTGTTGCTTTAGCAGTTGTGAGACGGTTGTGTAGCCTGCCGGGGGTTGGGTGTTGTCTACGTATTTTCTTATGGTTTTTGTGTGGATCAGATCTTGCTGTTGGTCTGCGGGGATCATTATCAGGTCTGTGTTTTCTATTGCTTCTATCATTGCCAGGCCTTTTTCAGGGCCGATGACACTCACAGCCGTTGCCAGTATATCGGCTATCGTCGCGGTCTGTGCGATGACGCTTACGCTGGTTAGCTTGGTGACCGATTGCGAGGTTGACGGGTCCTTTATGTGGCTGTGCTTTTTGCCTTTTACCTCGTCATATCTTCTGTAGTCGCCGCTGGTAGCTAATGCCATGTCGTTTAGCTTTAATGTTAGCAGGATGCCTCCCTCCGACGCGGGGTCCTGTATGCCGATGATCCAGTGTTTTTTTGTTGGAGGTTTTCCGAACGTTCTTACGTCGCCGCCAACATCTACAAACCCCGCGGTAGCTCCTGCCAGTTTCATCGCCTCAACAGCTTTGTCTATCGCGTAGCCTTTTGCGATTGCACCTAAGTCCAGCCTCATCCCTTCGACTGCAAAGCGAACGGTGTTGTTTTCCAGTATAAGTTTCTCGTAGCCGACTTTCGCTTTCGCCTCAGCCAGTTGTTGTTTAGTCGGTATTGCGTTTTTCTTTTTGGCTTCCCTCCAAAGATCGACGACCGGGCCTATGGTTACATCGAATGCCCCATCACTAAGGGCACTGTATTTTTTGGCGGTGGTTAGAACCTCCATAAGCTCAATGCTTACGGTGACGGACTCTTTAAAGGCGTTGGTATTTACTTCCGATAGTTGCGATTCGGGTTTGTAGTCGCTCATCATCGCGTCGATTCGCACCAGCTCGGAGTATCCTGCTTCTATGCTTGCGTCGTTAATAGAGTTAGTTGGTGCTACCGAGATCAGACGGCAGAAGGTTCCCATGACCTCTCTTGTTCCGCTTGACCCGGTTTTGTGCTTTGGGGCTGTGATCAGCCGAATGCCCAGAATTATTACAGCTACGAAAATTATCGCGAGCAATACATGCAATTGTCTTTTAAATGATTTGTCTGGAATCTCTGCCATGAGGGCAATTCTAATTTGTTTTAAGATTATATTCAACAAATCTTTGTTTATTTGTATAATGCTCCTCATGCAAAAGAAAGAGATTCGAATATTAAAAGATATGATCGAGGAAAAGTTCCTGCCTTTTGTGCGCAGGCCCAGCCGATATATCGGCGGTGAGGTTAACCAGATCGTCAAGGATCTGGGCGGCGCCAGCATAACCGTCGGCTTGTGTTTTCCGGATATTTACGAGATAGCAATGAGCTATACAGGGCTTGCGGTTTTGTATGAGGTTGTTAATGGCCTTAGCTGGGCCGCCGCTGAGCGGGTGTTCGCTCCGTGGACAGATGCCGAAAAGGTCATGCGGGACAATGACGTACCATTGTATTCGCTGGAGTCGATGGCAGCAGCGGGCGATCTGGACGTATTGGGGTTTAGCATGACCAACGAGATGTGTTTTGCGAACGTGCTTAACATGCTCGATCTTGCGGGGGTTCCTGTCAGCTCGGCCGATCGCAGCGAAGAGCATCCGATCGTAATCGGCGGCGGGCAAGTATCTAACAGTGCAGAACCGATGTCGAAGTTTATCGATATGTTTATCCTCGGCGAAGGTGAAGAGGCGTTAGTTTCTGTGCTTGAATTATTGCGGGAGTTTAAGCAGAAAGGTGCCGGGCGAGAAGATTTTCTCGTAGAGGCCGCCCGGAGGTTCGAGTTTGTGTACGTCCCGTCGCTGTACGAATTCGAGTATGACGGGGAGAAAATAAAATCGTTCAATGCAAAGCGTGGCGACATACCGGTAACTTTTAAAAATGCGGTAGTTGACGATCTTGACACAGCGGCTGTCCCCGCCAAACCTATTGTGCCGTTCGCAGAGGCGGTGCATGAACGGGTTAGCGTTGAGATAATGCGAGGTTGTCCGGGCAGGTGCAGGTTTTGCCAGGCAAGCTATTGCAGGCGGCCGATACGGTTTAGAAGTGTCGATCGCATCGTTGAGATAGCCAAACAAAATTATTTGGCAACCGGATTCGATACGGTAAGCTTGCTGAGCTTATCGACCGCCGATTACCCCGACCTTGAAGAGCTTGTGGTAAAGCTTAAAGAGTATTTCGATCCTAAGCGGGTGGGCGTGTCGCTGCCGAGCCTGCGGGTAAAAGAACAACTTGCACTGTTACCAAAGCTGGTGACGTCGGTGCGAAAGGGCGGGCTTACTATCGCCGTTGAAGCTGCCAGCGAAAAGCTGCGAAAGGTCATCAATAAGAATATTACCAACGAAGATCTGTTTGCGGCGATAGAGGCTGCGTACGCCCAGGGCTTTCAACTGGTTAAGCTTTACTTTATGGTTGGTTTTCCGGGCGAGACCGAAGACGATATAAAAGAGATCGCAAACCTTGCTTATGAGATTGCGAAGCTGCGGAACAATGTCGATGGCAAAACGGCGAACGTTAATGTTGCGATAAGCTGGCTGGTGCCGAAATCTCATACGCCGTTTGCGTGGCTTGGCCAAAAGGACAGGGCGTATTTCGAGAGGGCGAAGAAAATCATATTTGATCGCAAGGACGAGCTTAGGGGACGATTCCTGAAGTTTAAATTTCACCAGATAGAACGGAGTATCTTAGAGTCGGTGATGGGCAGAGCCGACAGGCGGATGTGCGAGGTGGTAGAGACTGCGTGGAGGAAGGGTGCACGCTTCGATCTGTGGAGCGAGGGATTCGATTACGGGATATGGCAAGAGGCATTTGCCGAACACGGGCTCGATGCGGAAACTGCTGCGCAGCGAGGTTTCGATACCGATGAGATATTGCCATGGGAGCACCTTGGCGGTGCGGGCAAAAAATATCTTGCCGACCACTTTAACAATGCTATGAACGATGCCTTATAGGCATCTTCAAATTCTAAATACGAATACCGAAATCCGAAACAAATTCAAAAAACTAATGTTCGAAATCTTAAAACCATGTTCCGCATATTTTGTCTTTCCGGTGAAAGTTGGGGTCTATATTTGACGAGTAAAAATGGATCCCAAATCAAGTTTGGGATGACAACACGTAAAGCACTCAGAAATGTTTGGAACATTTGAGCTTTAAGCATTGGTGCTTGTTTAGAATTTCGGATTTAGTGCTTCGGGTTTGGGCTGCAAGGCCTAGGCATTGTGTCCGTATATTGGCGGGCGTTTGATCCCGTGGGGTTCGCTTAACTTGCTTTGGCCGTGCTTTTTATGGAACTCGACGAGTATGTCGGCGACAACTTTTGGATCGTCTACAACCGTAAAGACGTCGAGATCCTCGGGGGATATGTAGTTGTCTTCCTTTACCATTTTATCTTTTATCCAGTCGGTTAGTCCGCCCCAAAACTCACTTCCCATTAATATGACCGGGAACAGTGCCTGTTTTAATGTCTGGATAAGAACGAGCGATTCGAAGAACTCGTCCATCGTTCCGAACCCGCCGGGCATTACTACGAAACCGTTTGCATATTTTAAGAACATAACCTTGCGGCAGAAGAAGTATTTAAAATGCAGTTCGAGGTTTTGGTATTCGTTTGATTTTTGCTCCATCGGCAGTTCGATGTTGAGGCCGATGCTTTTTCCGCCGGCTTGGGTGGCGCCTTTGTTAGCGGCTTCCATGATCCCGCCGCCGCCGCCGGTTATAACGGCAAATCCTGCTTTGGCAATTTCGTATGAGGTGTCCTGAGCGAGTTGATAGTATTTATGTTCCTGCTCGGTCCTTGCCGATCCGAAGATCGAGACGGCCGGTCCTATCGTTGAAAGTTCTTCAAAACCTTCGACAAACTCTGCCATGATCCGGAAAATCCGCCAAGGCTCTTCTGCGGGCATATTAATTTCACTCATTACAACTCCATTTATAATACTGAAAAGCGTGTTTTTACATTGAAACCATCAATTATATCGGTCAAATCGGGAGTTGAGTCAAACGAAAACTCACCATAATTGCGGATTATTTGCCGACGGACAGTGTTTTTCGATGGGGCATGCGTGGCAATCGGGTTTTCTGGCCTTACAGACGGCCCGTCCGTGAAAGACCAAAAGGTGGCTAAACATGGTCCATCCGCCCCATTTTCTTTTTGGAACGATCTCGGTAAGATCGAATTCGAGCTTATCGGGGTTGGAGTTTTCCGACAGGAACAACCTACGGCTAAGACGTATCACGTGTGTGTCGCACACGATTCCTTGTATGCCGAATGCGTTGCCGAGCATGACGTTTGCGGTTTTTCGTCCGACGCCTGCAAGCGACAGCAGATCGTCCATGGTATCTGGAACCTTGCTGTTGAAATTATCAATGAGTTTTTGGCAGCAGTTCTTAATGTTTTTGGATTTGTTTTTGTAGAATCCGGTCGAGCGGATATCGTTTTCGAGCTGCTGCTGTGGGGCGTTTGCCCAGTCGGCGGGCTTTCTATATTTCTTGAACAGGTCTCTGGTTACAATGTTAACTCTTTTGTCGGTACATTGAGCGGCGAGGATGGTTGCGATAAGAAGCTGGAGCGGGTTAGTGAAATCCAGTGAAACGGTTGCATCTGGATAAGTTTTTTTCAGTATCGGAAAAATTCGCTCAATGCGTTCGGCGGCTTGATCTTTGTCGACTTTTATTTTTTTCTTCGGTTTCTTTTTTGTCTTAGCTTTTGCCATGCCGGATATTTTAACAGAGAAGTTTTAAATATCCAGATATAAAAAAAGCCGCGATAGTTTCGCGGCTTTGGGTTTTAGATTTTAACGGGACTATTTTCTTTTTCGTAAAATCAGCCCTCCAAGAGCAAGCAAACACATCGTAGCGGGTTCTGGAACGATATTAACAGCGGACTCGCTTGAGCCATCGGTGAAATCCTGTATATGAAGGCCGACCCTAAGAGTTCCGAGGTTCAATTCATTTAACACATTTTCTAAGGTACCGCCGACTAATTCAAACTCGATGGTGACCCACTCGCCAATGCCAATATGATTGATACCGTTTGAAGATGGCGGCGGTTCGGCACCGACATTGAATTCCCTGTCGGCATCAAAAAATATCTCTTCGCCACCAGGTATATTATTCGGGCCGTCTTCGGCAAAGAGAGTCCCCGCTCCGTTGATTATGCTCAGGGTTGCGCCGATGAGTGTACCGTCGTCAAAGTATATATTTGTTACGGTACTTTGAACGGTGCTGTCGTTATAAAAAGTGAACTCGACAATATTGTCGCCATTTGAAACTTCCATCCATACATTGACCCCCGGGTCATTATTGAAATTGCCGTTATCAGTAAATATCTCAAACGGATAAATAGCGGCATAAGAAGTTTGCAGGAACAATATGCAGACTAAAGCACTAAGACATGATAACTTGATGTTTTTCCTCACCAAGATCTCCTCCAAGATCAATCCTTTTCTCACATTATATAAAAGGCCTTTTGCCTTTCCTCCGACAACCATAATTCTACCTGATTTCTGTGTCAGGTGTCAAGTAGTTTCTCTTGAGTTTTTGAAAAGAGTGAGTAAAACACCCTTTGTGGCGTAGAAAGGGGGACAATATTTTTTTAAAAATTATTATAGCTTTGGGTCGTCCGGCAACTTTTCGATTATTTCCAATACATCTTTTTTGCCGATCAGTCCGGGCAGGTGATGTTCGGTGCCGTCCGGCATGATCACAACGGTAACCGGTACGCCCGGCTGTTTGTACTTGTTTGCAAGATCGACTGTCGCGTCGGTACCTAATAATGTCGTATCGCCTTTGATCGTGAGGACATCTTTTTGCTTTATCATATCGGCAACATCTTTTCTTTTGAAAACGAGCCGGTCGACAACGGTGCACGATGTACACCAGTCGGCGGTGAACTTTATAAGCACCGGTTTGTTTTGTTCTACGTACTCAGCTATTACCTTGCGGTCATATTTTTGCCACTCGACGAGGTCCTTCGATGCGTTTTGTATCGGCAGGAAAATATATCCCGTTGAAACAGCAAGGACCGCTGCGATGATCCTTATGGTGTATTTTCGTTTTTTCGGTGTCGAGTAGCTGACCAAACAGCCCCACATCCAGATACATGCAGAGAGGACAACGGCGTAGAATAGTACATCGATCCGTGATTCAGAAGGTATCGCTCCGAGGAGTTTTGCGGCGATAAGCAGCAGCAAAAATCCCATCCCGTGTTTTATATGATCCATCCATCCGCCGGCCCGAGGCATTTTGTCAAGAAGTTTCGGCACCGAGACAAGTATCATATACGGTATTGCCATTCCGACGCCGATGAGCATTATAGTCACCGTCGCCATCGGCAGGGGCTGAGTTTGTGCCCATGCAAAGGCAGCGGCGAGTATCGCAAAGCTGCACGGTGTTGCAAGCAGTGCTGCAAGAAATCCCATTCCGATCCCGCCTGCGATGCCGCCGCCGGTGCTTGTTGCCTTTCCGGTGATGGATGCGGGCATGCCGATATTGAACACGCCGAACATGAACAGGCCGAGAACGACCATAAGCAGCGTCATCCCGGTAACAAAGAGCGGATTTCTAAAATGATCCCCCCATTGAAAGACCACGCCATAGCCGAGGCGAAGTACGATGTTAGCGATTGCGATGATGGCAAAGAACGAGATTATTCCTACGCAGAAAGCGCCGCCCATAGCTATTGCTTTAGATTTTTTTTCGCCGGCCAGATTCAACAGCCGCATAATTATGATCGGCAGTACAGGCCAGACGCATGGCATTACATTCATGATAAGCCCGGCGATAATAGCGATGGCAAAGGCGACGGGCACGGAGTACGAAGCGGACCCCGTAAGGTCGGCGGTTTTGTCCGGTACTGTAAACGCCGGTTTGCCCATGACAGCCTGCGGGTCGATGTTTATCGAGCTTGCAAGTTTTATGTAGTTTGGCCGACACAACGCCCCGGAGCATACGGCGCCTTCGATCTTTAATTCGATGTCGAGTTTGCCGGGGTTTGCGTTTTCTATTTTAAAAGGAATATAGACGGTGAATTTATCGCTGAAAACCTCAAGCTTTTTTTGCAGTCCTTCATCATAATAAGGCGCAGACGCCGGCATGACAGGTGCGCCAAAGGTTACCGCATCTGCTTTAGGTATCACTTTCAGGTTCATTTGTCCCGGTGCTGTCTCGGCGTCGGCGTAGAAGTGCCAGTCCTTGGCAAGGGCGAAGCTAACTGCGATCATAGAATCCGAACCGGGCGTGGCGGTATCGAACTGCTGGGCGAGTGAGATATTCATGATGTCGTTGGAATAATCCGCTTTTTCGTCCTGAGCTAACGCAGGGCTTATTGTTATTGCTGCCAGCAGCACGGCGGTGACCAGAATTACGTTCTTCATAACTAACCCCTTTAGTTTGGCGTCCTCGGATCCTATACGTTTTGGGCACAGGCCTGTTCCGGTGCCTGATAATATATATCGGCATAAGCTTAGGAGATTTACAAAAAAGTTGCAAACAAAAACCCTATTTTTGGCAGATGGGTTAGATTTGCAAAAAAACGTATGTTTTTTGCGTATTATGTCATTTAAATAGATTTTATAGTTGATATTGCTAACACAGGATATTAGCCTTTGTGTAGGTGAGCTTTAAATCTGATTTAGGGGTCTCGCATGCTTTCACTCAATCGGGAAAAGTTGGCTGCTACAATGTTCAAGCGGTACCAGGGCAATCCGATCCTCACAGCCGACGATTGGCCCTATCCGATCAATTCTGTTTTTAATCCGGGTGCAATAAAATTTGACGGCGGCGTCCTGCTGCTAAATCGCGTTGAAAGCCTTCGCGGGTTTTCGCATCTTACCGTTGCGCGAAGTAAAGACGGGCTTAGCGATTGGCAAATTGACGAGACGCCGACGATGCTGGCTGATACCAGCAAAAAGGAAGAGAGGTGGGGGCTTGAGGATTCGCGTATCGTCTGGCTCGAAGAGCAAAAGCAGTTTGCGATCACCTACGTATCTTTCAGCGAGGGCGGCCCTTTGGTTTCGCTTGCGATCACCAATAATTTTCAGACCTTCGCACGTCTCGGTGC
>JAGLHQ010000070.1 GCA_023143375.1 Planctomycetota bacterium | reverse complement strand
TGGGGCGATCACAGGATTTTACTAAGGACCCGGCATGCGTATTGGGATGCGACGCGAATGGGGCTTGCATGTCAGCCGATCGAGATACCGGAGGGGTGGTTGCTGCTTTATCACGGCGTGCGTGAAACCACATCAAGCCAGATATACCGGATAGGCATGGCACTGCTCGATAAGGATCAGCCCTGGCGTGTGCTGCGACGCGGCGAGGAATGGTTGCTTGGCCCGCGTGAAAGTTACGAACGCATTGGCGATGTAAGCGATGTTACGTTTGTAACCGGAGGCGTTGTGATGGAAAGCGTTAACAAACTATATGTTTATTACGGTGCAGCCGACGATAAGGTGGCTGTTGCAATGGCGGATATGGATCACGTGCGCGAGTATATTATGGCGTGCCCGGAGGTTGACGAGTAGCCTATTGTTTCATGTATTCGGTGATACCTGCCATTATCATGTGTATTCCGATAGCGGCGATGAACAGGCACATCACTTTCGAAAAGACCATGCAGACGAGCTTTCCGAGGAACCTGTGTATTGGCTCGATGAATCGCATGATCACCCACAGGAAACCGAAGACAGCCAGTATCGCTATGACGGCATGGCCCGGGCCGGACTTTTCAAGGGTTGTAAGGCTGGTCACCATCGCACCCGGTCCCGCAAGCAGCGGGCAGGCAAGCGGGACGCAACCAAGCTCGGATGCGGTTGCTGTTCCACTAAGGGCGACGGATTTTTTAAGTGTACCGAACACAAGGTGGTCTATCGCAATGATAAGCAGCAGAACACCGCCTGCCAGTTGTAGGTCTGCAAGGTTGATATGGAATACGTTGTTTAAGATCGCGTTGCCGGCAAAGGAGAACAGCAGCAGAATAATTACACTAACGCCGATAGCGGTGTTAAAGGCTTTTTGGCTTTGGCCGTTCGGGACGTGTTCTGCTACGCTTAAAAGCATCGGGATATTGCCGATGGGATCGACGATAGCGAACAGTGCTAATATGGCTTCGAGGTAGAGCATGTATTTCACCTTTTGTTGTTGTTAGTTGGTTCCGTATCGGAGCGACCGTTTTTGGCCGTGTATTGTTGCCGCCTTTATGGGTTTTAAGTTCAGCGCCTTTTCGATCCGGGCGAGCCGGGCGTTTACGATGTCGATCTTTTTGTCGATAGATACCAGCAGCCTGTAGTTTTCGCCGATCGCCTCGTCGGTGCGATGACGGGTCAGGGGATCGGCAGCGAGGCCATAACCGCCAAGATGAACGATCGGGTTAACCTGCATGCCGTCGTTCGGGAACTGATTTATAATCGCGGTAGAATTATTTGTGTTGTCGTTGGTGTTAGTGGTGGTATTTGTTTCCTCGGCAATTCCGGAGGTTATATACCAGCCGGCTATCGCTGCCATGCACAAAAGGATCACTGCCAACTTAACGGATCGTTTTTTTAGTTCCATGTCAAAACTCCTAAAAATCGGCTTTTATATCAAACCGCGGATTCTATTATAAACAGATACCCTAATTTATCGGCTAATCAAGGCCCAACCTGTAAATTCTTCTGTAAGCTTTTTTGACGATTGAAAAAAGGGCCTTATTGTGTTAAAAAGCATTATCAGTTTATGGATAGCTCTAAATAGGTTACGGAGAGGTTATGTCGGTCCAGTTCATTCTTGGCAGAAGCGGCAGCGGAAAGACCCGCTATTGCATTGACGCGATAGTTCGTCGGGTCACCGGCGGTTCGTCCGCCCAGAATCTGGTTCTGCTGGTTCCGGAGCAGGCGACGTACCAGGCCGAGAAGGCGATCCTGTCATATTCGGGCGTTGACGGCTACCATGGATTGAAGGTTCTTTCGTTCGATCGGCTGGGCTTCTGGCTGTTGGGTAAAAGTGCCGCCGGCTCCGAACTGTCGCGCATCGCTCAGGAGATGGTAGTAAATCGCATATTGCGAGCTAATTCCGATAAGCTGAAAATATTCGACCAGACTGCTGACATGGCAGGAGTCGCTGCCAAGCTTGCAAGGATAATAACCGAGCTTCAGGAAAGTGCGATGGGCCCGGAAGATATGCAGGAGCTTTTGGCAGGGCTCGAAAGAGACCAGCCGAACGGGATAACGAACTTAAAGTTTAACGATATCGCGGTTATCTTTGAAAACTATCTTAAGTTCATTGCAGATAGCGAAAATAATTTTATCAACCCCGACGCCCGCCTGGAAAATGCACGGCAGATGGTTTCACGGGCCCCGTTTCTAAAGGACGCTTTTATATGGGTCGACGGGTTTGCAAGCTTCACTATTGCCCAGCAACAGTTGTTAGCTGAGATGGTAAAAGTTTCTAACCGGACACAGATAGCTTTGTGCCTCGATCCGACGAAGCTGAACGTAAACAAACCTAAGGCGGACGCTCTCGATCCGTTTTCCCTGTTCGCCGCGACCGAGCATACATATCTCGAACTTTTTAACATGGCCAAAAAGATCGCCGCTAAAATAACCCCGCCGGTCTGTCTTGGTGAGGCGAAGCGGTTTGAGAGTTCGCAAGACTTAAAAACGCTCGAGTCGAAGCTTTTCAGTGTTCGCAAGGGTGACTCAATAAAACACAACGGCGATATATCGATAGTCGCAGCGCCCAATCCGCGTGCGGAAGTTCAATACGTCGCATCGCAAGTATTAAAACTTGTAAGAGAAGACGGCTTAAGGTTCAAGGATATCGCTGTCATTGCCTCGGATATGGAAGCGTACAGACACTACATCGAGGCAGCTTTCAACGATTACAGGATCGCGTTTTTTATCGACAGAACAAAAGGGCTTACAACGCACCCGGTCGTCGAGCTTATCGGATCGGCATTGGCAGCGGCGCTGGAAGGTTTTTCAAGTTCGGATGTGCTTGCGTATTTAAAGACCGATTTGGGTTCCGTTAAGGGCCCTGATGTCGATCTACTGGAAAACTATTGCATCGCTTACGGCATCGGCAATGCTGACTGGACCAGGGAAAACAAATGGGCGTTCGCCGAAAGAAATAATAAACTCTTTGACGAAGAGAGAATCGATAAATTAAGACGGCAGGCGGTTGCCCCGCTTGTAAGGCTTAACGAAAAACTTGATGCCGAAAACGTCACAGCCGAGCAGTTTGTTTGTGCGGTGTGGGAGTTTTTAGAATCGCTTGATGTAAGAGAGCAGCTTGCAGATCTTGCAGGGCCCGATCCGGATAGCGAACATGAGCACTTTCAGTTTTATGACAAGATGGTTAGCCTGTTCGACGAGATGACTGAAGTTTTTGCAGATGAGATGATGCCTGCCGAGGATTTTATGTTTATCGCCGGCAACGCTTTTTCGCAGCTTGTGCTAAAGCAAATACCGCCGAGGCTCGACCAGGTACTGGTAGGTTCCATCGAACGAAGCAGACACCCCGATCTAAAGGCGGTCTTCCTGCTGGGCACAACGCAAAAGCAGTTCCCGGCGGCGCTGTCATTCGATAGTATTTTGACAGAGGACGATCTTTTGGCTGCTCAGTCGCACGAGTTCGACCTTAAAGGGACGCTTAGCTCTCGCTTAGCTGAGAGGCAGTACCTTGCGTACATCGCGTTTACCAGGCCAAGCGAAAAACTTTTCATAACATACCCCTCTTCTGTAGACGGCAAACCGGTGGTTGCCTCTGCGTTCCTAAACGATGTCAAAGATTTGTTTCAGGGACTGCATGAAACCACAGCCGACAGCAGGGTTAACATCGCCAATGCCTGCACGCAAAGCCAGCTCGAAGACATTGTTTGCGCAAGCGCAGGCAAAGACAGCATACTTAACCAGCTCGAAAGGCAGGCGTTCTACGGGCTGATAGACAAGCTTGGGAGCGTCGATCCGCTTTGCAGTTCGCGGGAAAGAATAACGTATGCCCTGAAATATAATAACATCGCAGCCCTTGACAGCAAGCGGCTTAAAGATAAAACAAAGGACCTCGATTGCTCTGCAAGCAGGCTTAGCAATTTTGCCGAGTGTCCTTACAAGCATTTTGCAAAGTACGATCTTGCTCTCAAAAAGAGAAAGCAGTTCACTTTTGAGCCGGTGGACATCGGCAGTTTTTATCACACCGTTCTCGACGGGTTGTTTAAAAAATTAAAAGCTAAAGGCAAAGACTTTGCAACAGTTCAAGACGACTCGCTTTTAAAGCTTCTTTCCGAGCAGATCAAGGAGACAATTGCCGAAGACGCATTCTATTCGAATTTTATCAGCAGGGGTTTGCATAACGAGTTCATTCTTTTTGCCGCCGAGGATATTCTTGCAGACGCTGTAAAAGCGTATAGCCAGATGTCACGGGCAGGACAGTTCGGCCAAAAGAGTTCGGAGAACAGGTTCGGCTGGGATAATAAACAGCAATGCCAGTTCGACCTGCCGGGCAAAGCAAAGGTCAGGCTTCGCGGGATAATCGACCGTATAGATATTGCAAAAGTAAACGGCAAACAAACGGCGGTGGTGTTCGATTATAAGCGAAGCTCGCGCAGCTTTTCGTGGCCAAACCTTTATTACGGGCTGGACATGCAGCTTGCGATATACCTGCTTGCGTTGAAGGGAGCAGATGTCAACGGCCAAAGGATCGAAGAGGTGGCAGGTGCGTTCTATCTGCCTATCGAAGCCAATGCCGATGGCGAAAAATTCGTCCATAAGGCAAAGGGCCTGTTCGACGGCAAATTTGCAGACAGCCTTGACAGCGATGCGGGTTCCGGGTGGAACAAATATTATAACTTCTACAATTCCAAAGACGGCCCATACGGAAATTATAGAACCAGCGGAGCGTTAAGGCCGGGTAGCCTGGAAGACGTTCTGGCGTTTACAACCAAACGTGTTATTGGTCTTGCCAAGCAAATACTGGGCGACACTATCAAGGTCAGCCCGTATCGGCTCGGCAAAAACTCGCCGTGCGGGTATTGCGATTACCGCGCGGTGTGCAGGTTCGACTGGCAGGTCAACAGTTACAATGTTTTAACCAAGCTTGACAGCAAAGAGCAAGTGCTCGATCAGATGGGAGGCACCGATGGCCAATAACTGGACATCCCATCAAAAGCTTGCCATCGATACACGTAAGCGCGACGTGCTGGTAACCGCCTCAGCAGGTACCGGAAAGACCGCGGTGCTTAGCGAGCGGTGTGTCGAGATATTGACAGACGAAACCAGTCCCGTCGACGTTTCGCGTGTGCTGGTGCTAACCTTCACCGACGCTGCTGCCGAGGAGATGCGATCGCGTATTGGCGAAAAGCTGCGTGCCAAGTTTGTTGAAAATCACAGCCCCGCTCTTTCGGGGCAGCTATTAGGCCTGGACGCCGCATATATAAGTACGATCCATTCATTCTGCAAGCGGGTCATCACCGAACATTTTTACTTGCTGGGTATTGATCCGGTGTTCAGGATCATCGACGCCGACGAAATGATGCTGCTGAAGTTTGAGGTTCTTGAAAAAGTCATCGAACAGGCCTGGGGCGACGAGTCGTTGTCAGCCGGTCTAAAAAAACTTTTCTACCGGCGAAACATTCATAATCTTGTTTCCGGATTCGTTTCAAAGATCGTCGAGATAAGCGGATTTTTGGACAGCGTCGTTTCAAGGGAAGACTGGTTCCAAAGGGCGATAGCTTTTGCAGATACCTCGCAAACATCCGAGCTTGCACAAAAACAAAAAGAGATCATAGAAAGCAAACTCATCGAGTGTAAAGAGCAGCTTGCCCATTCGGTGATGCTCGATCAAAACTCAGACGAGCCGGGTCACTGGACAGAACATATTGTAAAGGATCTTGTGGCGCCTGTTAATAGTTGTATCGAAAAGATACAGGCCGATGACCTTAATGGATGCGTAAAGATAATGCGCAGCTTTGAAAAGGGAAGGTTTAGATCCAGGCCAAAGGAAATGACAAAAGACGATGCCGAGTTTATAAAAGCACCGGCTGTGAAGGCTATAAAGACTTTTCAGGGTTTGCTGGAGCTTGCATTGGTCAATCCCGATTACGAAAAGCTCGTTGGCTGTCAGGCATCTTTGCAGACGAAAGTTTTAGTTGAGCTTGTCAAAAGATTCATCCGGGCGTATGACCAGGCCAAGCAACGGATTGGCGCACTGGATTTTGCAGACTTGCAACGGCTGATGCTCAAGCTGTTAAACGAAAACGAAAATGTAGCGGCCCGGCTGAAAGAAAAATTCCAGTGCATCTTCGTCGACGAGTACCAGGACATAAACGCCCTCCAGCAGGGCATCATCGATAAGATACGCCGTGACAATAATGTTTTCGTCGTAGGCGACGTAAAGCAGAGCATCTATGCGTTCAGGCAGGGCAAACCAGAGTTGTTCCTTGACATGCTAAAAGGGGCCGTCGGCGACCCCGATAAAACCGATGAGCCGTTAAAGGTCGGGCTAAGCGATAACTTCCGTTCGCGAAAGGGCGTACTCGACCTGGCCAACGCCGTCTTTAACCGCATAATGAACGCGTCGGTTTCGCTGGTCGATTATGACGAGCAAACATTCCTGCGCGAAGGGTTCGACTACAAACCCATAGAGGAAGTTTCTGCCGATAAGACGGATCGGCCGTTGGTAGAAATATATATTGCCGACGAGCAGGCCAAAGACGACGATGACGAACTTACAGACGACGATACGGTCACATCCGCTCAGCGGCAGGCGGCGTTTATCGCCCAGCGCATTAAGCAGCTTATCGGCGACAAGTCAAACCCCGCTGAGTTTAAGGTTTACGACAAAGCTATCGAGGACTATCGCGACGTTAAACATGGCGATATCGTTATCCTCATGCGGTCGCTGGCTCATACGGCGAGCGAGTATGTAGAGGTTTTGCGATTGGCGGGCGTGCCCGTTGGCAGCCAAAGCTCCGCGGGATACTTCCAGGCGACAGAGATCGCCGATTGCATTTCACTGCTGAAGGTGCTTGACAACCCGCAGCGAGACATCGAACTTGCAGCGGTTCTGCGCAGCCCGTTCTTTAAGATAACCGACACCCAGCTTGCGATGATAAAGCAGTTTGCAGATGACGAAGATGCCGCGCAAAATTATTACGACAGGGTTTGCAAATATGCAGAGGACGGGAAAGATAAAACACTGCAACAAAAACTGCAAAACGCACTGAGCGATATTAAGCGATGGAAAGCCGATGCAACCAGCAGCGGTATCGCAGATACGCTATGGTCGGTCTTCCGCGAAACCGGTTACTTGTCTTTCGTCGGCGCACTGGCCAGCGGCAACCAGCGCTGGGCCAATCTTTTAAAGATGCATGACAGAGCTATCCAGTTTGAAGGGTTTGCAGGACCGCAAAACGCAGGCTCGCTGACGCGGTTCGTAGAGTTCATTGAAAAGCTTTTAGAGCAGGGGCAGGACTGGGCACCTGCTCAGCCCGACGACAGCGGCGCAGATGCGGTGCGGATAATGAGCGTTCACAAAAGCAAGGGCCTTGAGTTTCCCGTCGTGTTCCTGGCCGAGATGAATAAGAGATTTAACGATAGGGACATCAAGCAAGAATGTATTACAGATGATGTCGATACTTTGGGATTGCGGGTTATCGATCCGGTTACAAAATCAAAGTTTAAAAGCATTGCTTATGAAGTTATCGCCGAAAAGAAAAAGGATTCTATGCTGGCAGAAGAGATGCGAGTGCTTTATGTAGCGATGACGCGGGCAAGGGAAAAGCTGATACTGTGCGCATCGAAAAAGCGAAGCGATTGCGCGAAGACAGTTAAACAGATCGCCGCTCTCGGCGACGAGCCGATAAGGAACTGGCAGTTAAAGAGTGCAAACTGCTCTCTGGACTGGGTGCTGCAAGGCCTTGGCAACGAAAAACAATTACAGCAATTATTTACAGATAACGAAACTATAAACTCAGTAAACCATGAATTGTTTACCGCAGAAATTTTGCAGCAGGACATGTTGAATGGGCTTGCCTCTGCAATACTTAATACTAAGCAGGACGAAGCTGTTGACATGGAAAATATTAATGCCGCTGCGAAGATCGCAGGCGGTGCGATGCTTGCGCAGGTGACCTCTTCGCTTTCGTGGGAGTATCCGTGTAAAGAGCTGACCCGGATCGCCGCCAAAACTTCCGTTAGCGAGCTAACCCATAGCAGCGACGAGTACGCAAAGCTTAACCTCGGCAATGTTTTTGAAAGAATGCCCGTTGCGATCCTGCGTCAGCAGGGCAAAGCAGGCCAAAAGGCAGAAGGCAAACTGATCGGAACCGCAACACACTTAGTTATCAGCGAGCTTGACCTAAACGACGTAAGCGAAACGGCTGTCCATGGAATCATAGAACGGCTGGTAAAAGAAGAAAAAATCACTCCCCACGTTGCCAGCTTTATCGACCATGCTGCGATACTCGGATTCTTTAACAGTGACCTCGGCAAAGCAGTTATCGATAATAGTGACAAGGTGCTTTCCGAATGGGAGTTTACTTTAGGTTACGACAAAACCATTCCCGACCAATTTAAAGATACAGAAAATGTTATCGTCCAGGGAATCGTAGACATGATCGTCCCTACAAGTGACGGACTCATTGTCATCGACTTTAAGACCGACAACGTCATCGGGCAAAAGCTCCAACAGCGAGCAAACAGCTACTACCGGCAGATGAACATCTACGCAGACGCCGCTGAGGCGATCCTAAAACAAAAAGTCGCCGGCACATGGCTGTACTTCCTTCGAGCAGGCAAAGCCGTCGAAGTAAAAGGCTAAAAAGAAATATTCTTGCTATTTGGGTGCGTTTGTATATAATCTGCGGTCTGTGGGATGATTAGAAGATCGAATTACTCTCTGTAAACTCATAACAAGAAAGGATTTAACAATGGCAAATGCTCTTGTTAGTCAATCGGGCGGACCTACCGGCGTTATCAACGCCTCGCTGGTCGGCGTTATCGAACAAACTAAAAAACACAGTAAGATAGACAAGCTCTACGGAGCCATCCACGCTGTAAGAGGTATCATCGACGGAAACTTTATCGACCTGACGAGCCTGTCATCCGACATTCTCGAAAAGGTTGCAGCCTCGCCGTCAGCGGCTCTGGGCTCCAGCAGAGACAAGCCGGACAAAGAATACTGCGAAAAGGTACTGGCGGTCTTTAAGAAGATGGACATTCAGTACTTCTTCTACATCGGCGGCAACGATTCTGCAAACACCTGCCACATCATCAACAACATGGCCAAAGAGTCCGGCTATGACCTAAAGGCCTTCCACGTACCAAAGACCGTCGACAACGATCTTCGCGTCACCGATCACTGTCCGGGTTATGGAACCGCCGCGAGGTTCGTAGCATGTGCGCTGATGGGCGACGACCTTGACAACAGGGCACTGCCCGGCGTTAAGATCGACGTCATCATGGGACGCGACGCCGGCTGGCTCACCGCAGCGACAACCCTTGGCCAGCAAAGAGACGACGACGGACCGCATCTGGTATACCTGCCCGAAAGACCAATTAAGATCGAAGATATGGTAAAGCAGATACAGGAAGTTTATGACAGGCTCGGCAGATGTGTTGTCGCGGTTTCCGAAGGCATCCGCGATGCCGATAACGTCCTCTGGGCCAAGAGGATCAAAGAAGACGCAGAGGTTGACGCCCACGGCAACGTCCAGCTCTCAGGATCAGGCGCCCTTGCCGATTTCCTGGCTGAGAAGATCAAGGCAGGCACAGGCATCGGACGCGTAAGAGCCGATACTTTCGGTTACCTGCAAAGAAGCTTCGCCGGTTTGCAGTCGCCGACTGATGCCGCGGAAGCACGACGTTGCGGCCAGGAAGCCGTAAAGCTCTCGGAGACAAAGCAGAGCGGATCGGTTACGATGCAGAGGACCGGCGATGGAGATAACTATGCGATCGATTACATCTGCACCGACCTTGGAAATGTCGCAGAACACACCAAGCCCCTACTCGACGAATACATCAATGCAGCAGGTAACGGCGTAACAGAGGCGTTCAGGAAATACGCGACGCCGCTGGTTGGCGATCTGCCGCAAACGCACTATCTCGGAACATATCCGAAAGTGTAAAAAGTAATAAACAAAAATACAAAAGGCTCGCAGGTTTACTTGCGGGCCTTTTTTTGTGCCTAATTAAACAAAGCTTCTACGAATTCGGCCGGGTCGAACTCTGCGATATCTTCCGGCGTTTCACCAAGGCCGACGAATTTAACCGGAATATCGAGCATGTCCTTTATAGCGATAACGATTCCGCCGCGAGCGGTTCCGTCGAGTTTTGCAAGGAAGATTCCCGTAACGTCGATGACGTCGGTGAACATTTTTGCCTGGATGATCGCGTTTTGCCCGGTGGTTCCGTCAACGACAAGCAGCACTTCGTGCGGCGCTCCGGGCAACTGAGCCGAAACAACCTTTCGTATTTTCGCAAGCTCTTCCATTAAATGTTTTTGCGTGTGCAGCCGCCCAGCCGTATCCAGGATAAGGTAGTCAGCGCCCCTTGCCTTCGCTGCTTCGCACGCATCGTATGCAACCGCCGCGGGGTCGGCGCCGGATTTATGCTTTACGATCTGAACGCCGATGCGCTGGGCCCATATCGTGAGCTGCTCGACCGCTGCTGCGCGGAAAGTATCGCACGCAGCTACGATGACATTCTCTTTATTCCTGCTGAGCGTATATGCAAGCTTTGCGATGCTGGTCGTCTTTCCCGAGCCGTTGATCCCGGCGACAAGTATAACCGTCGGTCCCGATTCTGCGGTCTGCAACTGCCTGTCCTGATCGGGCCAGTAGCTTTTCATGTGCTCTTTCAGGAACGGGATAATATCTTCGGATTTTTGTATCTGGCGATTGCGGTACGCCTCCCTTAGGTCGCCGATCAGCTTATCGGTCGTCTCCACGCCGATATCGTCGCTTATCAAAGTCTCTTCAAGCTCGTCCAGCAGATCGTCGTCGATGCTCCTGCCGATTGCCAGGATCGAAGACAGGCTAGACGTGATCTTGCTGCGAGTCTTGCCAAGATGATCCTTTAAATAGCCTACAGTTTTACTAAATATTCCCATTTTCACTCCGGTTAACTTTCATAGTTTTCGCCTGCAATTTCAGCAAAAAGCAGGGTTTTATGGAAATTAATAACAAATAAAAGTACGAGATCGTACAACTCCGATAATTCTGGATATTTATATAATAAATTTAAATATTTCTCTAAGACTACATAGGAGTTTCGCAGAAGTTCGCCCATTTTTCAAGGATAGATATTTTTTGTTGTAATAAAATATCACAAAAAAAATTATTGCTCGCTAAACCCATGGCACTAATATCGTTGTAAAGTTTAGCAGAAATTTTAATATAATCGAGAATAATTTTCTTTGACAAAACACCCCTTTGCAGTTACATTCATATCTCGCAGGCCAGGGAGGGCAATTCAATGCGGTTTCGTACCCTTGAGATTTAATCATTCAGTCTAGATCTTTTTTTTAGGGATATTTTTCGCAGGACCTGTGTTTTTACTTTAGTTAATTGACAGCGTTAAAGAGTGTTGGATATGCAGGATACGACTGAACTTTTTTTAAATATAATAGAACGTGTAAAGGGTTTCGATTCCGTTAATACGCGAAAATGGTTTGAGGATCTTGTTGTTCTGCAGTTTGACGGCGGGATGCTTGAGGTCGGATGTCCCGACCAGGACAAGGCCCAGTTCTTACGCGATAATTGCCTCGCCAATTTCACCAAGGCCGCTCAGGGAGCGACCGGTCATCTCGTCAGTGTACGTTTTGGTGTTACGGGCCAGAAGCTCTCTTACGCAGAACCCAAACTTTCGCAATGGAGTCTAAAGCTTCACCCCGATTATACCTTTGAAAATTTTGTCGTCGGTCCTTGCAACCGCCTTGCCCATGCAAGCTGTGTTGCGGTTAGCCATTCGCCGGGCGATACGTATAACCCGTTGTTTTTATACGGCAGCGTAGGTCTCGGCAAAACACATCTTCAGCACGCGATATGCCACGGCCTGAGATACAAGAAACCGGATGCAAAGATACGCTTCTTAAGCTGCGAGGAATTTGTAAACAGGTTTATCAATTCCATCGAGCATGGCAAGCTCTCGGAGTTCCAGAACAAATTCAGAACCGTCGATCTGCTGGTCATCGACGATATTCAGTTCCTACGAGAGCGAGAGCAGAGCCAGGAGGAATTCTTCCACATGTTTAACGCCCTTTACAACAATCGCAAGCAGATCGTCCTTACCGCCGATTGCGCACCGGGAGAGCTTCCGTCGCTTGAGGACAGGCTGATAAGCAGATTTAAGTGGGGACTTGTTGCACGACTTGACGCGCCGAGCTATGAAACACGCATCGCCATCGTGCAGAAAAAAGCACACTTAAGGGGACTCGACATATCCGAGGAGATAGCAACATACATCGCAGGAAAGGTTCATGCAAACATCAGGGAACTTGAAGGGGCGCTTACGATAATATATGCCACCGCAAAAACATCCGGCGAGGAGATATCGCTTCAGATGGCAAAGCACGCACTCGGCGAGCAGGAGGTGCTCACACAAAAGAACATCACCATTACCGAAATAATAAACGCCGTGACCGATTATTACGATGTTCGCCTAAGTGACTTGCAGAGCAAAAAACGAAGCCAGAGCATCGCCCTTCCAAGGCAGATATGTATGTTCCTTGCAAGGCAGATGACAAGGCACAGCCTCGAAGAGATCGGAGGCCACCTGGGAGGAAGGGATCATACGACTGTAATGCACGCCTGTGGAAAGATAAAGGATATGAGCATTGACGATCAGCACATGCGAAAGCAGCTCGAGGAGCTTACTTCTTCTATCAGAACCGTTTAGTAAAAAACAAACCACAAAAAAAGGCCCGTCGAAAATAAATTCGTGGGACTGTTCATCTAAGTGTGTAAATGGCCTTAACGATTTTTTTGCTAAACTATTATTCCTCTGTTTGTATTATATCGCCTTCGCCGCTTTCGTCCGCCTCAGCCGGTGCCTCTTCCTCAGGTTTTTCGCTGGGTTTTTCCTGCTCAAGTGCCAGCAACTCAGAAACCGTCGGCTTATCTAAGGTTCCGCCCTCAAGAAGCACATTAACATCTTCGGCGTCAAGAGTTTCGTATTTCAGCAATGCCTGTGCGACCGCTTCAAGGTTGTCCCTGTTATCCTCAATGAGCTGACGGGCCTTTGAGTAGCTTTCGTCGATAACTTTTTTGATCTCTCTGTCGATCGCCTCTGCGGTTTTTTCAGAATACTCCGAACCCGCAGCCGGAAAATACATATTGGGATCGGCGTTATAATTGATCGGCCCCACCTCTTCGCCCATCCCCCAGGTCGTTATCATTTCCTTAGCGATACTCGTTGCCTGCTTAATGTCAGACTGTGCCCCGCTGGTGATGTCTTCGCAGAACATATCTTCGGCGATCCTGCCGCCGAAGCATACCTGCATCTGAGCCATGCAATATTTTTTCGAGTAGTGCGTGCGGTCCTTTTCCGGAAGCGAGAAGGTCGCTCCGCCCATCGGGCCTCTCGGTATGATGCTTACCTTGTGCAGCGGATCGGCTTCTTTCAACAGTGCCTGAACAACAGCATGCCCAGCCTCGTGATAAGCGGTCAGATTTCTATCTTCCTCGTCAACGACACGGCTCTTTTTGGCACGTCCCCAGCGAACCTTATCGCGAGCCTCTTCAAGGTCCGACATTTCGACATGATCCTTCTCAGCCATGCTGGCACTGATAGCAGCTTCGTTGATGATCGCTTCAAGTT
>JAGLHQ010000007.1 GCA_023143375.1 Planctomycetota bacterium | reverse complement strand
GTACCGCGGACCTTAAATTTTCCCTGACATTTTAAAGTTTTTCTATTTCTTAGAAAACAAAGCAATCGACGTGCCGAACACTATTGGACCGGGTCTCTTTAATTGCGCCCTTTAATTGCGCCTAGTTTCTTTATTTATTCCCCTTTATTTATTCCTAACATATAATGATCGTAAAATTACAAAGAGAAAAGAGGCAAACATAAAAACAAAGCCAGGGAATGGCATCCTAATTAACCAAAGGCTAAAAGGTTCCTTTATTAATATAATCTCTTTTCCTTCCGGCGTGATCTTTACAACTTTCGGGAATAACACAGCGGTTTGTTTTTTGTAAACATTCCCCAATTTATCCTTGGGTTCATTTTTCCAAGTCGATCCAAACTCAGCATAATAATCATCAAAATATGTTTTCTTTATTAATTTACCGTAAGAATCGAAAAAGTATTTTGTCTTGCTGACTAGTGATGCAATTGCAAGATTATCTTTATCATCTGTCACCATATTATATGAACCTCCAGGGATATCAACAAACCATCCCCTTAGGAACTGCCCATTCTTATCAAATAATTGCATTCTTCGGTAAAAAAGTGAGTAACAGTAAATACGATCCTGACTATCGACCGCAATATGATCAAAACCAGAATTTGGCAATCTCAAAGCAGAGGATATTTTACTTTGAAAAATTTTTCCGACAAAGCGAGTTTCGCTAAAATGGCCGGCGGCAACCATCCCGAAAACAAAAATACTTAGCCAAAAACAAATTGGTATCGCCAAGCAATAAGAAGCTTTTTTGAAATAAATAGCTTTTTGAATTCCGCCTGAATTAGACGCTTTAATAATAAAAAAAACGAAAACTAAAAAACACAGTGGTATTAAAATACCGTGAACCAACGGCCGACTAACTGCAGCATAAGCAAACAAACACAATACAGCTACTGCCACAAATATCAAGCATACATAGAGCGCCATCGATAGAATACTTTTTCCCATAATGCAACCTATTGAATTCCAGTGATTATTGAAAGTTCACTTTTCCATTTAACTTCCCGGGCATCTATCACTCCCTACACCATTAAAATACCTCTTTAGATTATTTTTGTCAAATGTAAATTGCTATTTGCCTAATTCCTAAATCTCTGATCAGCGCTTGGCCAAATCTTCTGCGAAAACCCCATTCCATAACTCACTGGAATTCCAGAATTCCCCACAGAGATTTCATTCCCAAAAGTAACTGCAATCGCACCACTACCACTATATCCCCAACTAACAGTAAGGCGTAAACAGACCGGGACTCTTTTTGGTATTATAGATAGGCAAATTATAGCTTTTCTACAGAGCATGTCAGGAACCTTTTTTCCCTCAGCGATTATGCACTGTGTGTAGATAACAAACTAACGGATCGCGATCTTATCACCCTAAAGGGTTTGTTTTTACCTGGCCCCGGTCTTTGTTTTTACAAAATTGTCTATGAGTTCGACAACTTTAGTGTGTCCGTTTTTAACCGCGAATGATTTTGCGGTGTCTCCATCGATGTCTTTGATCGTCCAGTCGGCTTTGTTTTCGAGCAATGTCTTTACGACTTCCATCTGTCCCTCGGCGGCTGCGTACATCAAAGCTGTCCATTTCTCGTTAGTGTCGGCAGCGTTTACGTCGGCACCCTTTTGCAGGAGAAGTTTGACTGTGGTATTGTTTGGGCCGCTAGCTGCGTACATCAATGCGTCTCTGCCGATGGCGTCTTTGAGGTTTACGTCTGCGCCGCGCGTAAGCAATAGCTCAACGGTGCTTAGATGCCCATCAAAAGCGGCGAACATCAAAGCTGTTCGCTTGTCGGAGTTTTGCGAATTAACATCGACACCATCGAGCAGTGCTTTTTCAACGGCTTGGGTGTTGCCCTTCATAGCGTTGTCAAAAAACTCGTCAGTTGCGGGCTTGACTTTTTTGACAGGCGGCTTGGGGGCTGCCGGTTCTGTTTCGACGGCCTTGACCAATCCTGCTTCGTCGGAGGCTTTAGGCTGAGCGGTAGGTTCTACCGGTTGATCGACATCTTCGCAAGCAGTGAACACGAATAACATTCCAAATAAAACACAAGCAAGTATGAATTTTCTCATTTCGCAAATCTCCTTTTTATAGTGAGGACATAAGCCTTCTGTAAAACTCACAAATCTATATTTAATAATGACTTACGGTCATTAAAAGTTTTCAATTTCCTCCATCCCGGTTATAATGTAAGTTGTTAAAAGTCAAACAGTTACAACCAAAACAGAGGAGTTATTGTTATGCAACATTTTCAAACATCTTTCTTTTACGACCTTCAGGAACTCGTCCGGACGGCACCGCTGATGCGAAAATATTACTACATTTTCAAATCTCTAAATCTTTCAGCACTTAAAAACAAAAACCTTGGCGTAGGAGCTACCGGATACTCGCGGCACGCAATACTGCGAGCGTTTATTGTTAAACATCTTGAGCAGATAAAATCAGTTCCCCGGCTTATCGAATATCTGGGATCGATACCGCCATTGGCTGAGATGTGCGGCTTCGATGTAGGTGTTCTGCCAGATGAATCACAGTTTTACAGATTCCTAAGCAACACGAAAAACTCAACATTAAAAGCTATCCATAAAGCCGCAAATGACCTGCTTATCGAAAACGATATTATCTCGCTTGACGAATTCATAATCGACTCAAAACCGATACGGGCTGCGACAAAAGAAAACAACTTCAAAAACCCAAACAGAAATACAACTAACAAAGCAAAGAAGCCAAAGCGTAATCCCAGGGCAACGCTGAGCTATTACTCCTGTCAGGTTATCGGCGGCAAAAAGCAGAACATGATTTTCTTCTGGGGCTTCAGGACACATGCCCTGGTCACCAAAGAAGGTATATGCCTGGTAGAGAAAACACTGCCGAACAACTATACCGACCAGGATGTTGCCTTTAGCCTTATAAAGGAATTGAAACGAAAGTACCGCTTTAAAAAGGGCGCTATATTCCTTGCTGATAAGGCTTATGATGTAAGAGAGCTTTATACATTCATAGCCGAGCAAATGAAATCAACTGCCTACATCCCAATCAACCCGAGAAATACCAGAAACGATAAAACCTTCGGCCCGCATGGCTGTCCTTTGTGCGATGCAGGGATCGAAATGAGATCGGCAGGCACATGGACAGAAGGCAATCGGGATAGAATTAAGTTTCGATGTCCACTGAAAATGAGCAAAGGCGCAGCTGCTAAATACAACGATACCTGCCCGGCCAAACACCGATCGTTCAATACCGGCAAATGCTACGGCTGTACGAAATACCTTGATGTTACCGACGATGCCCGCTCAAAAGTACCAAGAGACAGCAAAGAATTCAAAGAGACATTCAAGGACAGGCAAACCGTCGAACAATACTTTGCTCGTATGGGTGACAGAGAAGCAGAGCAGACAACACATTACGGACTGACTGCTGTCAAAAACCAGATGACTATCGCACACCTTACCGCCAGCATGATTGCCGTTGCTGCGGCGATACACTTAAAGCAGCCTGAAAAAATCAGGTGTTACCGTACATTCGCCGAACCGGATCAAAAACGCAAGGCCGGCTAACCGATCAGATTTGTGCTGAAAGATTAACTTTTAAAAGAGCTACAACAAAAACGCCGGAGACGCTCTGTCGAAAAACAGGCTCGAAAGTCCTAAATTACATCAAAACCACTTTCTTCATTCCAAAATCCATCTCAACGGCCTCTGCCTCCCACTGATGCAAATGAATCGATTAAAATCTCACCCATTTTGCAGAAGCCTTTAGTGAGGACATTATAACCTGTAATGGGAACAATGCCATAGAAATAGAGGGGAATAGGGGTATTTGTTGGCGAAATAGGTAAATTGGAGGTTTTGTGCGATTTTTCGGTTGCCTGTCAAAAATTTCAAATCTTTCCTTGCAATAGTTTCTTATCTCGTTATAATGGCGTTTGTTATGGCAAAAAACACTACATTCAGGCGTATTCTAACCCTATCGCTGGGTTTATTGCTTCTGCGCCTTTAGGCGCATACACTTTCCCCTCCCAGTTAAATAATCGTTTTTTTCAGTTTGAAGTGGAGTTTTTACGCTTTTTGTGGCAAAATTGTCCGCTTAAAGCGTTTACAGAATACCAATGATATTTATTTTGTTCGCGTTGTAAAAGCAGTTAGTTGTTGGACATAAAAGATTGTACCACGCATTGTCACGCAGTTTTTATGTAAAAATGGCGCGAAAGATTGGAGATATTTCAATGTCTTCGGATAAGGTATTAATATTTGATACAACCCTCCGTGACGGCGAGCAAGCCGCAGGGAGCAGGCTCGGTGTGCGTGAAAAGCTGGAGATCGCACGTCAGCTCGCCCGCCTGGGTGTTAACATCATCGAAGCCGGGTTCCCCGTTTCGTCACCAAAGGATTTTGAGGCGGTGCAGTTGCTCTGCGCCGAGATCCAGGGCCCGATCATCTGCGCACTTTCCCGCGCGGTCGAAGCTGACATCGACGCATGCGGCAAGGCGTTGGCCAAGGCTGCTAAGAGCCGTATACATACCGGGTTAGGTGTTTCGGACATCCACATCGCAGGTAAATTCGGCGATGACAAATATGGAAAAACGCTCGAAGCAAAAAAAGATAAGGTGATCGAGATGGCGGTAGCGGCTGTTAAGCGCGCCGGCGAGTATACCGACGATGTGGAGTTCTACACCGAGGACTCTGGCAGAGCAGAGCCGGCATACCTGTTCCGCGTTCTCGAAGCTGTCGTAGATGCCGGTGCTACCGTGCTGAATATTCCGGATACCACGGGATATGCGATCCCCGAAGAGTTCGGCAGGCTGATAAAGAGCATTACCGAAAAAGTGCCCAATATAGAAAAGGCGACCATCAGCGCACACTGTCACGACGATCTCGGGATGGCAGTGGCTAATTCGTTGGCGGCGGTCTTAAACGGTGCCCGTCAGGTCGAGTGTACGATCAACGGCGTTGGTGAGCGTGCGGGTAACGCGGCGATGGAAGAGATTGTCATGGCGATAAAAACGCGCAACGATTTCTTCAACATCGATACCGATATTGAAAGCAAACATTTTTATCGCACCAGCAGGATGGTCGCTGAGATGCTCGGGTTTGAAGTGGCTGCGAATAAGGCGATTGTTGGGACCAACGCTTTCGCGCACAGTTCCGGGATACATGTAGACGGTTTCTTAAAGAAGCGCGAGACCTATGAGATCATGAAGCCCGAAGACGTCGGTTCGCCAAAAAGCAAAGTTGTGCTGACCGCACGGACCGGAAGGCACGGCGTGCGTCACCGCCTCCAGGAAATGGGGTACACGCTTAGCACGCAGGAGCTCGAACATGTGTATCAACGATTCCTGGAAATCGCCGACAAGAAAAGGGAGGTCTTCGACGAGGACCTTATCGCGATCATAACCGATGAAGTAAGAGCGATAGAGCAGGTGTATGAACTTGAATATATGCATGTGGTGTGCGAGACGGGTAAGCCGCCGGCTGCCAGTGTTAAGGTTATGGCCAAAGGTCAGCAAAAACAGGCATCCGCCTGTGGAGACGGCCCGGTAGACGCTGTGTATGAAGCGATCAGGCAGGCAACGGGCTTATCGCCTAAGATCGAGAAATATACGATAAGAGCGGTAACCGAAGGTAAAGACGCGATGGGCGAAGCGACGGTGAGGATAAAAAGCAACGCCCGATCCTTTATTGGCAGAGGCGTCTCGACGGACATCATCGAAGCAAGCGCGAAAGCATACGTCGATGCAATAAATCGTATGGTTGCCGCTGAATAAAATATAAAAATGTAAAAAGAAAAGGAACCACGAATTAACACTAATGAACACGAATTGTTTTTAAAAATAATATTAGTGCATATTCGGTCTATTAGTGGTTCTTTATATTTTTAATGGATTCCAGCTTTCGCTGGAATGACAATTAGAGACACAAAGGGAACTTAAAATGAGTATGACGATAACGGAAAAGATATTGGCCAAAGCAGCGGGAGTGACTTCCGTGAAAGCGGGCGATTTGATAAATGCTAAGATAGACATTGTGATGTGTCACGATGTTACTACGCCGCCTGCGATATCAATGCTTCAGGCGGAAGGAATAGATACGGTTTTCGATCCGGAAAAGATCGTCGTGACGCCGGACCACTTTCAGCCTGCCAAGGATATTAAAAGTGCAGAGCTTTTAAAGCGGCTTGATACCTGGGCGAAGGCTCAGAAGATCAAACATTATTATCCAGTCGGAAGAGCGGGCGTCTGCCATGCGATACTTCCGGAGCAGGGACACATTCGGCCCGGTGA
>JAGLHQ010000069.1 GCA_023143375.1 Planctomycetota bacterium | reverse complement strand
GATATTTTAACCGCAAAGGCGCAGAAAAAAGAATAAAGATTAGAAATAAAAAATATTACTATGAAGATCGAAGAAAAAAATATTGAAGTTGACTTTGCTCTTGCAGAAGAGATCAGGAATCGCTCGGGCGAGAATGTGTTCCTGTGCTACCAGTGCAAGAAGTGTGCGGCAGGGTGTCCGAACCGAAAGTTCATGGATTCTACGCCGACCGAGCTTATGCGTAAGGTGCAGCTTGGGATGGTTGACGATGCGATGAAAGACAATACGATCTGGTATTGTTTGTCGTGCCAGACGTGCTCTGCGAGGTGTCCGCAGGATATCGATATCGCTCATGTCGTCGATACGCTGAAGATAATAGTTCAGGAAAAGGGCGTCAAGGCGGACACTAAGAATGCACGGTTGTTTAACGGGATATGGATGAAGATGCTGCGGTTTACGGGGCGTATCTACGAGGTTGGCCTGACGGCGATGCTTAATGTGTTTACGGGTAATCCGTTTAAGGATATGATGCTTGGTAAGAAGATGATCTTAAAGGGCAAGCTGAAACTGATGCCTTCTTTTAAGAGGACATCCGAAATGATAAAAATGTTTAAACGGGCAAAGAATCTGAAAAAATGAAAATAGGATACTATCCAGGCTGTTCGCTTCACTCAACGGGCATCGAGTATGACATGTCAACGCGGCAGGTTTGCAATGCGCTTGACATTGAGCTTGTCGAGCTCAAGGACTGGGTTTGCTGCGGTTCATCGCCTGCGCATCAGTGTGACGAGGTTATGAGTATCGCGCTGCCTGCTAAGAATCTTGCGATCGCAAAGGAAAGCGTCGATTCAACCGATCTTGTCGCTCCGTGTGCTTCGTGCTACTCACGGCTGAAGATCGCACAGCAGAAGATGCAGGATGAGGCTACGAAAAAAGATATCGAACAGATCATAGATGCAGAGTGTCCCGATGACATCAATGTTTATCATGCGCTCGATCTTATTACGGAAAAGGTTGACGTAAGCGCTATCAAGGCTAAGGTGACCAGACCTTTGGAAGGTGTTAAGGTTGCGTGTTATTATGGCTGTTTGATGACGCGGCCGCCGAAGAGTACGGGTAAGGATAATTTTGAGAATCCTACGGAGATGGAAGAGTTGATGGTCGAACTTGGCGCGGAATCTGTCGACTGGAACCTGAAGACGTTCTGCTGCGGTGCTGCGTTTGCACTTACCAATACCGATGTTGTGCTTGATCTTACCAAACAAATTTTCGAAGACGCTGCTGCATCTGGGGCGAACGCTATCGCTGTCGGGTGTCCTTTGTGTCACAGCAACCTGGATATG